>JBKPDM010000127.1:0-13310 GCA_046727895.1 Pseudomonadota bacterium
GGTCCACAGGCTGGATCCCGAGTCGATCGCACTTCTGCAGTCGGCGTCGGTCATCGGTCGAACCTTCCCCGTGGATCTCGTGTCCGATGTATCGGGCCTCAATGGAATGGTGCCATCGCTGCTCCGCAGTCTGGAGCAGAACGACATCGTTTTCCCTGTCGAGCACGCCCATGCCGGCACTGCTGCGGAATATTCGTTCAAGCATGTGCTTGTGCAGGACGCCCTCTATGCATCCCTTCTCAGCAGTGCGCGCGCCGCCGTTCACGAGAAGGCGGGGCTCTACCTGGAGGAAACGGCCGGGGATCGAGTGCCGGAGATCGCCGATCTGCTCGCGCACCACTTCTCGCGCACCGCGAGGTCGGACCGGGCCGTGCGCTATCTTGCGTTGGCAGCGGAGAAAAACCTTCGGCTGTTTTCATTGACGGAGACGCTGGCTCAACTCGACCAGGCCCTGGCTCTGATCGCAAAGCATCCCGCCTGCGCCGACGACGCCCTTGTCGCCGATATCCTGGTGAACCGGCTCATGGTGTGCTGCTGGGAAGCCGATTTCGCCAGCATGGTGCGGCTGGGACAGCAATATCTGCCCCGAATCGAACGGCTCGGCCCCAGCCGGCAATTGTCCCGCGTGCTCGCATGGATGGGCGAGGGTTATCTGAGCAGCGAACGCTTCGAGGATGCCGAACGCATGCTCGAGCGCGCCCTCGCGATCGGAGAGGCGATCGGTTCCGAGGAAAGCATCGCCTACGCGCTATGGGACATCATGTGGCTTCACCTGCTGTCGCCCGACGGCCGACCACGCGAGCGCTACGCAGAGATGGGGCACCGGATCCTCGCTGCCGCCGAAAGGCTCGACGATCCATATCTCGAGACCCTCACCTATTACACATTCAGCGCCGATGCCCTGCAGCGCGGGTTTCTCGGTAAAGCCCAAACCTGGGCGGATCGGTCGATCGCGCTTGGGCAGCGCACCGGCTATCCTCCGGCCGCCTCACTCGGCTGGGTTTGCTCGAGCTTCATCGCGGCCGCGGCCGGTAACGGGGCGGCGGCTTTGGAACAGGCGCAAAAGGCCCACGACGCCTCGGACGGACGGACGGAGCGCGTGTGTGCCCTGGGTGGCCGAGGGCTGGCGGAGCTGGTCGCGGGCCGCCCCGCGGAGAGCCTGGCCACGTTTCGGGAGTTTCACCGCCAGGTTGAGGAGGCGGGATTCTTGGCGCTCCTAGTCGTCTCGGAAGTGCCCCAGGCAGCGGCGCGAGCCTTTTCCGGGGACTCGGCGGGAGCGATCGCGGACCTCGAAGCTTCGATCATCCGATTCAAACGCTGGCGGAACTCCCAAGTCGTGGCGTGGGCCCACGTCGTGCTCGGCCAGATTCATCTCGCTGCCGTGCCGCCCGAGGAGCGGTCGATCGGATCGTGGCTCACGACCTTGTCGAAGGCCCGCTTGAGGCGCCGCTCCACCGCAGTGGCGGAGCACCATCTCGTCGAGGCTGCCGCGATCGCTCGCGCCGCCGAAACGAAGGGCTTTCTGCTTCAGGCGCTGACAGCCTTGGCCGATGCCGGGCTCGGAGCCTTCCACGGCCCCTCGCGGCGGGCAGCGCTGACCGAGGCGAGGGCCGTTGCGGCAGAAATCGGCGCCACTCCCGTGATCGAGCATCTCGACGCGCTGCTCGCCCGGGCGTGATGTCCGTGCGCGAAGATTGACCGTCGCCACCGGCGACGGAGCGACGAACTACCTGCGGCTCTACGAACGCTGATCTCAGTGGCGCCAGCCGAAGCCGACCCCGCCGTTGACGATCCCCTCGTCCAGGTCGTTGCGGAACTGGTAGTCGTAGGCCGCCTTGGCATACAGAAACCAGTTCTGGGACAGGTCGAACTTCATGCCGACCTCGGGGCCGGCTATCAGACCGTCCTGAACGCCCCGGCCGAGGACGCCGCCGAAGTTCGCGCCGACGTAAGGATGCACGGTAGTGCCGAGATCTCCTTGCAGATTGACCCCGATCACCGAGCGGCCGCCAAACCCGTCGTGCTCGCTGTTGAAGGCGTGGAACCCGCCGAGCTCGAAGGAAAGCGGCAGGTTGGGGGTGGCAAGATACTCGGTCCGGCTCTGGATGCCCGCGAGATCGCTTTTATTCCCACCATTGGTTTCCTGAAGGTTGTAGCCATACCAGGGGCCGAAGTCGTGCGCCCACCTCGGGGCGGGCGGTGGCCCGGCTTCCGGCACGACCGCGACGGGCGCTGGCACCTCCGCGACCGGCGCCGGAGGCGGCTGCGGGATTTCGATCTCGACCCGACGATTCCTGGCCTCGCGCACGCCGTCGGCGGTCGGGACGAGCGGATCGTTCTCACCTTCGCCGACCACGGTGATCACCGAAGCCGGTACGCCCAACCCGACCAGCTCGCCCTGCACAGCTGCGGCACGGCGCTCGGAAAGTGCCTGATTGTAGGCCGGCGAGCCCGACAGGTCGGTATAACCGGTGGCCGTAATCCTTGCCGCACCCGTCCGCTTGTATTCCTGAGCCGCCTCGCCGACCACCCGCACAGCGTCGGGCGTCAGGGCCGCCTGGTTGAGTTTGAAGAAAACGAGATATTTCCCGGGCGCTATCTGCCCGGACACCGCAGCCGTCACTGGTTCAGCCGATTGCTGCGCGTACGCCACCGCCGGCGCTAATAGAGCCAGCAGCGAAACCCCGGCCAAGAGCTTCCTCATTTGAGCCGTCCCTCCCGTTACACCTTCTTGCTTGAAATAATGGTTGCCGAATCGGGTGCCGACCATGGGCGGACCGCCGAATCGGATGCTTGCGACAAGCGGTCGCGGTGCGCCCGAAGTTACGCCGGCAGCATCGCGGACGCGTCAGAGCCGCGAACCAAGCCGCGAAAACCCTTAACCCGCGGCCTGGGGTGTGCCTCGCCGCGTCGATAACTGGGAAATCCGGCTTACAGCCGCCCCGCCTCGATGATGCGCTTCAGGAAGGCGCGGGTGCGTTCCTCTTTGGGGTCGCCGAAGATCTGCTCGGGCGGGCCTTCCTCATGCACGACGCCGCCGTAGAGGAAGCACACCTTGCTCGAGACCTCACGCGCGAAGCCCATCTCGTGGGTCGCGAGCAGCATGGTCATACCCTCGCGGGCGAGGTCGCGCACGATGTTCAGGACCTCGGACACGAGCTCGGGGTCGAGCGCCGAGGTGATCTCGTCGAGCAGCAGGAGCATCGGCTCCATGGCGAGGGCGCGGACGATTGCGACCCGCTGCTGCTGGCCGCCCGAAAGCCGGTCCGGATAATCGGTCGCCTTGTGCTCGAGCCCGATGCGCTTGAGCAGCGCCATGGCGCGCGCCTCGGCCTCATCGCGCCTCAGCCGCAGGACCTGGATCGGCGCGAGCGTGACGTTCGCCAGCACCGTCATGTGCGGGAACAGGTTGAAACTCTGGAACACGATGCCCACGTCGCGCCGGAGCGCGTTGAGATCGACCCCCGGCCCGGTCACCCGGTCGCCGTGCAGGCGGATCTCGCCGCCGCTGATCTCCTCGAGCCCGTTGATGCAGCGCAGCAGGGTCGATTTGCCACAGCCCGAGGGGCCGATCAGGCACACGGCCTGATGCTCTTCGACGACAAGGTCGAGACCTTTCAGCACCTCGAAGCTGGCGAAGCTCTTGACCACGTTGCGGGCTTCGAAGAGAGCCATGGCCGATTTCCCCGCGCCCTCAGCCGCTCGCGCGCATGCGCCGCCGGTCGCGCTCGATCAGATAGTCGACGAAGCGCGCCTGCGGGATGGTGATGACCACGAACAGGAACGCCACCGTGGTCACCGGCGACAGGCTGAAATAGTTGCTGGCCACGATCTTCGCCTGATTGAAGGCGTCGATCACGCCGATGACGTTGACCAGGGCGGTGTCCTTCTGCAGCCCGATGAAGTCGTTCAGGAGCGGCGGGATGATGCGCCTCACCGCCTGCGGCACGATGACGAAGCGCAAGGTCTGGAAGAAGGACAGGCCGAGCGAGCGCGCCGCCGCCATCTGGCTCCAGTGGATGCTCTCGATGCCGGAGCGGTAGACCTCGGCGACATAGGCGCCATAGGTGAGCGTCAGGGCCAGGATGGCGTACCATGAGGGCGGAAAGTCCTTGACCACCGGCAGGCCGGCGAGCGGCAGACCGAAGCCCACGAGATAGATGGTCACGATCGCGGGCAGGCCGCGGAAGACGTCGGTGTAGACGGTGGCGATGAGGCGGACGGGCTGACCTGGACGGCCGGGGATGAGCCGCGCGATCGCGACGATGAGGCCCCAGATTAGCACCAGGACTTCGGCCACGCAGAAGATGAACACGTTGGTGCCGAAGGCCTTGAACACCAGGCCGAACGTCTGAGCGATCAGCGGCAGCAGGAAGAAGGTCCGGCCAACCGAGACATTGTTGGCGATGATGAACAGCGCCAAGCCGAGCACGATGCCGATCGCCGCGCCATAGCCACAGGTGTACCAGCACCAGGTGCGCGCCGCCGCACCCTGCACGCGCGCCGCGACGATGTCGCCGGCCGCGATGGCCTGGCGCGCGTGCAGCGAGGCGTTGACGCTCAGGAGCGCCGGCACCACGAGCGCGATGCTGAGCGCGCCGAACGCGTAGAGCACGAAATCGACGAGCGCGCTCTCGACCTGGTTCGCGGCCATCGCCGACTGGACGGCATGGACGACCCACCAGGTCGAGACGATGGCGAGGATCGCGACGACGATCGCGCTGGTCGAGAAGCCGGTCGCGTCCGTGGGCAGCGAGGGGGCGCGCCAGCGTTCGCCGCGCGCCCCCTCAATCTGGTCGATGCGTTCCACTTCTCGAGGCCTCGCGCTGCCAGCGCCGCCCGTCAGGGCTTGAGGTAGGCCACCTTCGTCGGATCGGCGCCCCACGCGGCGGCCAGGTACTTGGCCGAGAGCTTGTCGAGCGTGCCGTCGGCCTTCATCGCCTCGATGATCTGATTGATGACCTTCTCGTTGGGCGAGCCCTTGGGATAGATCGCGCCATAGGTCTCACCGGTCGAATACTGGCCGACCACGTCGAACCTGCCGCCCGACATGGCGGCCTGACCCAGCACGATCGCCGTGTCGGTCATCGCCGCGTCGATCTGGCCGGCCTGCAGCGCTGTGAACATCGAGGTGGTGTCCGGGAACACTTTAGCCGGCGTTTTGGGCTTCAGGACGTTATCGACGAAACTAGCCCCGGTCGTGGCCTGCTGCACGCCGATCTGCAGGTCCTTTATCGAGGCCGAATCAACCTTGGTTCCCTTCTTCACCATCACGCCGATGTCGGAGGAGAAGTAGGGCACGGAGAAGTCGACCACCTTCTTGCGCTCGTCGGTGATCGAGATCTGCGAGAGCGCCAGGTCAAAGTCCTTGGTCTGGCCGGCGACCAACGCATCCCAGGCGACATTGACGACCTTGACCTTATCGAGGCCGGCGCGATACGCGATGTCGGCCGCCATGCAGTACTCGTAGCCGTCCTTGATGGTGTCGGGCGTATCGCCGTTCCACCAGCCGGTCGCCGGCAGGTTCACCTCGACGGTGAGTTGTCCGGCCTGCGCCGGCGTGAACGGAAACTCGCCCTTCTTGCCGTAAAGCTCGCAGTCGCCAATCATGTCTGCGGCGCGCACCTCGCCAGCCGCGAGCGCGGCGATTGCGAACGTCAACGCCAGCGCGCTGCGGCGACCCAGCCGCGTCAGTTCAGTCTCGTTCACGTTGTGCCTCCTTCTTCGTTCGGTCTTCCCAGCCCTGAGGCAGTGTGGTCAGCCGACAATCCCGGGCGTGCGTGAGAGCCCCGCGGACTGATGACCTCCACGCCCGCCCACCGCTCGGGGTGGGTTCTGAGGGCATGTTAGTGCATCATGGCTTCCGATGCATCTTGATTGTGATTCAACTTCGAGGTTCGGCCGGCGCCGCCTGGGGTGCTTCATCTTGATCTGGCCGGTCGCGCCATTCAGCTCACGGAACGGGGTCTGTTGCCGCGTGGCCCTGGAGCGGGTCGCGTGCCGATGGGACAGCTCGCAGGAAGCCTGGTCGTGCGCGAGCTTGCCTGGCGCATCCCAGGCCCGCGTCAATCCCGGGGGTGACGAGGACGCGGACGGGCGCCTCTGATGGCGAACCCTAGTGGGGCGGACCCGTGCCTCCGGCATCGATGCGCGCTCGCGCCGAGCCGGCAACCATCGCGACGCGGATCAGATCCTGGAGCTGCCGCTCGGCCCGGGCGCGGCAGAGGAAGCCCTGGAACTCCGCTCGGGCGCACAGCTCGGGCCGATCGATCAGCCGCTCACAAACCCGCGCGCGCTCGGCCGATGTGAAAAAGCCGTCGAGCACCGCCTGCAGACGCTCCCAATAGGCCTCCGTGGGAGCGTAGCGGCGGAGCGCGTCGGTCGCGCCGACCTGCAGGAGAAAGGCCTGGTAGATCTTCGGTTCAAGGCCGAGGTAGAGTTCCCCGGCCTGCTCCAGGACGTCGACGATCTTCGCCCCCATTTGCCCCGTCATCTGTGGTCCTCGTCGTTGGGCGCTCCCCCGGGCACCTGCAGTGGCCGAGATGACAGGGTAGCGGCCGCCAGGCGCGCGAAGGTGTGAACTGCTTCACAGGAAATGAAATTTCCTTTGATATTCGATCGCGCCCTGATTGGCCTGCCGACCTGCCGGTTCGCGGTCGCGACCGCGCCGGCTGTCTCTGCCATCGGGATCAGCGACGTCGGTGCCGCTACAACCTATGGTCGCAAGGGCGATAGCTTGATCGACGTGGCTCGGTTAGATTGACCGGCTGAATGTCAAAGCTGACGTGGACCGCCGCCGCGGGCAGCCTCCTGGCCGCCGTCGGCTTGGGGTTGCTGCTGGCGGGCTGCGCCACAGAGGGCGAGCTCGGCCCCCGACACGCGCCTTCCGGCCTCGAGACGCCGCTGCCGTCGACCGACTTCGCCGCCTATGTCGAGCGGGCCAAGGCGCAGATCGCGGCAGCAAACCGGACGATCGGCCAGCCCCTGGACCCGGCGGTGATCGAGGATCGGGCACCCTTCGAGCTCGTACCCGACGCCAACCGCTGCCCGCGCGCCCGGGACGGGCGCTACGCGCGGGCGGTGCTGCTGATCCACGGGCTCGGCGACACGCCCTTCACGATGCGCGATCTGGGCGAGCGTTTCGCCGCCGCCTGCTATCTGGTGCGCGCGATCCTCCTGCCCGGCCATGGCACCGTGCCGGGCGATCTGCTCGAGGTCGACTATCGTCAATGGATCGAGGCCGTGCGGCTGGGTGTGGCGAGCTTCGCAGGCCGGGCGCAGCAGCTCTATCTGATCGGCTTCGGGGTCGGCGGCACGCTGGCTCTGAGCTACGCCGAGGGCGGCCAGCCGCCCTCCGGACTGGAGCTTGGCGGGCTCGTGCTGCTGGCGCCCGCACTGGCGCCCCGCAACGGCGTGATCGCCCGGGGCTACCTCGCGCTCGCCGAGCTGGTGCCCGAGGATCGCTTCGTGCAGCTGCTCCCCGACGCAGACCCGGTCCGATACAGCTCCATCGCCCGCAACGCCGAGCTCCAGCTGAACGAGCTGATCGGCCAGACCAACGATCGGCCGGAGCTCCTGGGATTGCCGGTATTCATGGCCTTGAGCGCCGACGACACCACGATCGACCCGGTGGCCGCGCGCCACTGGTTCTGTCGCAGGCTGATCGGGCCGCGCCGGCTGGTCTGGTATCAGCCAGGGGGCGGCACGGTGACCGACTGCCGCCTGGTCGTGGTCCGGGCGAGCGATCGGCCGCCCGCGATCCTCGATCTCGCCCACCCCGCGCTGCCGATCGCCCCCGACGACCGACGCTATGGCGCCGCCGCCGGGTACTCCGACTGCGCGCACTATTACTGGGAGACAAGGACGCCGAAGTGGCTGCTGTGCGTCGACTGGGCCAAGACGCCCGCCAATTCGGCGATCCGCTACGGCGAAATCACGGAACAGAATCTGGCCAGGTACATTGTCCGCCGGCTGACCTACAATCCGGACTTCGACGCGCTCGTGCGCGCGATCCTGGAGTTCATCGGCCGGCTGCCGACCTCAAGACCGCCGCTCCCCAGCCTGAAGCCGGCCGGTTGATCCGGGGCTGCCGCCCGGCCGCGGGCGGGCGGGCGGCGCGTCGAGGTCTTTTTTCATGGCTCCAGGATCAATCGATTAACCCCAGATTAACCTTTGCGGTGTCAACTCTTTCTTCGGGTGGTCCATGCGACCGTGGGAATCCGCGCACCGCCCGGGTCGAGGGCGCGCGGACTCCGCCGGTTGACGAAAGTTCTTAACGGGCAACATCGCACCTGAAACGAGCATTCGGAACGGCTCGACTGGCGGACACGCTCAGCCATGATCGGTGGATCAGGCAACTACGTCGCTGCGGCGGCAGTCGGCACCGAGGCGGCGCCGGGGCTCTCATGGTCCGCGCGTGCCATTCCTGGTAAGATGTGCGCCGAGACTCGGACGGCGGCGGCCGCGAGCGAGCGAGGAGCCATCATGAACGCCAAGACGTCCAACGTCACCGTGGTCGATCATCCGTTGGTCCAGCACAAGCTGACCCTGATGCGCAAGCGTGAGACCACGGTGGTCCAGTTCCGCCAGCTGGCGCGCGAGGTGGCGCTGCTGCTCGCCTACGAGGTGACGCGCGATCTGCCGATGACCACGACGCCGATCGAGACGCCGCTCGCCGAGATGATCGCGCCGACGCTGGCCGGCAAGAAGCTCTGCTTCGTGTCGATCCTGCGCGCCGGCGACGGCCTGCTCCAGGGCATGCTCGATCTGGTGCCCTCGGCCCGGGTCGGCCACATCGGCATCTACCGCGACCCCGAGACCCTGACCGCGGTCGAGTACTATTACAAGGTGCCCGAGGACATGCAGGAGCGGCCGGTGATAGTGGTCGATCCGATGCTGGCCACCGGCAACTCGGCGGTCGCCGCGGTCTCGCGCCTGAGAGAGGACGGCGCGCAGCAGATCAAGTTCGCCTGCCTGCTGGCCGCGCCCGAGGGCATCCAGCAGTTCCGGAGCGCGCATCCCGAGGTGCCAATCTTCACTGCGGCGATCGACAAGCGGCTGAACGACCATGGCTACATCGTGCCCGGCCTCGGCGATGCCGGCGACCGGCTCTACGGGACGAAGTAGCTGCGTGGAGCGAACCCACCGCCGCCGACTGGCGGATTCGTCGAGGCCGACCACATCGCCCGATCAGCCGAGACGCTTCCGCCCGGCCGAATGCGCCGCCCGCGCCGGCGACGTTCCACTGTCGGAACGCTTTCCTAGCCCCACGGCATCATTGCGCCGAGCTCTTTGCAGACCGCTCTGACCACCAGCCCGAGCAATCGGGCGCTCAGGCTCAATTGCCAAACAGGCCCTTCAGAAGCTTTTGCATCTGCTCTTCGGGTTTGGCTGCGCCCTGGGCGCCGCCTTGGCCTGCCGGGGCATTCTTCTGACCGCCGCCGAGCGCCTCGGTCAGAGCATCGACCGCGGCGTCGCGGCCGCCCTTCTTCTCCGCGTTCTTGAGAGCATCCTTGAGGGCCTTGCCCTGGTCGCCCATCTGCTCGAGCTGCTTCTTGAACGCCTCGGGGTCCTTGAGAGCGCTTTCTACGATGCCACTCAGATCCGGACGGTATTTGAGGTCGTTCCACGGGCCCTCGACGATCACCGGCACCATGACGCCGGCGACCTGCTGCGTGCTGCCCTGGCCTTCGAGGGTCGGGGCGGCCTCGGGCTCGATCCGATAGTTGACGGTTCGCTCGGGCAGGTCGACCTGACCGCGGCCCGTGACCCGCAGAACGGGTGCCTGGAGGTGCATGTCGTCGTTGTTGAGGATTCCCTTCCGGATCGTGAACGTGCCGCCGAGTTCGGCGAAGTCGGTCTTGCGGGCCTCGCCGGCCGTGGCCGGGTTGGCGAACGCGGTGGCGAGGTTACGAACCATTGCGGCAATATTGATCCCGACGATCGCACCGTCGCTGATCGTGAGGCTGCCATCGCCGTTCAGGTTCTGCACCAGCGCAAGCTGGCTCTTGCCGCGCGTCTCGGTCTTGATCTCGGCGTTGACGGTGCCCTCGAGCCGATCGAAGTCGGCGGCGGCCTTGAGCAGCGGGAGGGCCTGGATGCCCTTCAGCGTGAGCTGTTCCCGCAGCACCGGCGCGCCGCCCTCGAGGGCAATTTGGACCGATCCCTTGCCCTGGCCGCCGTAGGCAGCAAGCTCCTTGAGTTCCGCGGTGAGCGTGCTGTTCTTGAGGTTGAGGCCGAGCGCCGTGTGCCCGAGCTGGAATTTGCGGTAGGTGAGCGAGGCGACGGTGAGGTCGAAGGCGACGTTGGCGCCGCCGATCGGCGGCAGGGCGATCGGCTCGTCCGACCAGCCGCCCTTGCCCGCTTGCGTTTGGGTGCCAGGCCCCGGCGTTTCCGGCGGCAGGTAAGGATTGAGGTCGAGGGCGCCGACGTCGAGCCGGCCGGTCACGTTGGGCAAGGCGCCCGAAAGGTCCGCTGCCAGCTGACCCTTGGCTTCGATGTCGTCCAGAGCGATCGAGACGTTCGTGAGCCCGATCTGCTTGGGCGACGCCTTCAGCTGGCCGCTGACCGCCAGCGTGCGAAGGCCCTCGCCCGGCAGTTCGATCGGCTTGGCGAGCCAGGCCGCCAGCTTGCGGATCGACGCGACATCGAGTTTGACCGAACCCTCGACGGTCGGAGCAGCGCCGTTCGCAAGGGTACCATCGAAGCCGACATCGAGCAGGTCGGAGTCGGTCGTCAGCTTAACCGGCGAGCTCCCGCCCTGAATCAGGTGCAGCGGCTGCTCGACCCCGAGATCGAGCTTGACGGTCTGGCCCTTGTAGGCGAGCGATCCGTTCGCGACGAGGCGGCTCTGCAGATCGGGGAGATTGATGCTCAGGTCGATCTGCTCGATCTCCTCGCTCTTGCCGCTGGTCGCATCACTGTAGGCGATTGTGCCGTTCACGACGCGAATGTCGCCGAGCTTGATCTCGCTGATCGGGACGCCCGGGGCGCCACCACCGCCGCCGCCGGCCTCGGCCGGCGGTTTCGCGCCGGGCGCCGCGGTCCCGAACTGCCAGTTCGGCCGACCCTGCTGATCCACCTCGAGGTGAATCACGGGATGCACCAGAACGAAGCGGTCGACCTCGACCGCGCCGCGCAGAAGCGGCCAGAGCTTGAGCTTCACCTGCAGCTCCTTGAGGCTCGCCATATCGGGCTCAGCGGCACCGGGCAGGTTGGCAAACTGCAGGTTATCGGCCGTGAGCGAGAGGCTCGGCAGAATCGAGAATTCGAGCGGCCCGGCAATGGTCAGCTGGCGCCCGGTCAGCCGTTCGACCTGTGCCGTGATCTGCTGCTTGTAGGTCTCGGTGGGCACCACGAACGGAATCACTAATGCCGCGCCGATCACGACGACGACCAGACCGAGCACAATGAGGAAGAGCTTTTTCATGGAGACCTCGACGAATTGACACGCGATCTTGCGGGCGGCATGCGCCGGGCGCTGAACCGGATCCTTACGATGATATGAGGGGCGGCAGCCTCGGCGCCAACGACCGGCGTCCACTTGTGCGCGGCGTGGTCGCGGTGCGCCATCGCTACCGCGCGCCGCTCGCCGTTACGACGCGCCAAGCTGAGCCGACTGATGGTCGCAAGCAGACTGCCAGGCGACAAGGATGATCCAAGCGACCTATCCGCTGAACGTGATCTCGACCCGACGCGCTTGGGCCCCGGCCGCCTCGCCGGTTGCGCCACGGGCACCTACGAGGAGCGCGTCGCGCGGGACGCCAGCGCTGCCCAGCGCGGCGGCGACCGCGTCCGCCCGGCGCCGCGAGAGTGCCTCGTTTGCCGCCGGCGCTCCGGACGAATCGGCGTAGCCGACGACGTCGACCCGGGCGGGTCGCGCCACCCGCGCCGCGCGCGCCACGGCGGTGACCACGTTCATGGCATCGGGGTCCAGCTGATCGCTGCCCGGAGCGAACAACACCTGATAGTGATCCTTGACCAGGGCATTCTCGGTCTTGTCGAGCGCGGCGACGAAGTTCTCTTTGCAGTCGCGGGTCTCCGCCGGTTTCTTGGCCGATGCGAGCTGCACCAGCCAGCAGTCGAAGTTGGCCTGCGCCGCTGCGGCTTCGGTCGGCGCCGCGGCGCGCCCCCCCAGTTCCAGTGCGGTCAGGAGTCGCTCGCGCAGCTCGATCGCCTCCGCCCGGTCGGCTTCGGGGATCTCCCGGCTGGACACCTTGTCGGGCCAGACCACGTCGCCGTCCTCGGCCTGATAGGCCTTGCTGCGGAAGTGGTACCAGTCGGAGGGGGCCCAGGCGGCCCATCGCGCCGAGGCGAGGTGCACATAGCCCTGCTTGAGCTGCTCGTTGAAGGGCCCACCGAGCGCCGTGGTCTTCTCCGGCGGCAAAGCCGTGGTACAGGCGCCAAGCCCGAGCAGAAGCCCGCCGATCACCAGTCGCTGGCTCATGAGAAGCATCGCGCATCGCCTCCCAACCATGGCGTTCGACTCCCCGGCCCGCACACTCGCCGGCCGGCGCCGGTCCCGGGCATCCCCACCCCCGAGCTCTTAACCCGTTGACGCAAGAATGCAACCTTTGGGCACAACCGGAGGCCGTATTCATCCCCCCATCATAGTACAGTGAAGGCTCGATTGAAGGCCGCAAAACAGCGGGCGGCTCGGCCAGTCGGATCAGCCTCGCTCCGTGCTCGCGCCGCGCCCCGCAGAGGCGCGCCCGCCCTGGCCGGCCTCGGGGATTCCGGCCAGACGCAGAAGCTTCTTCATGACCGTGGGCAGGGCCAGTCGGTGCAGCTGATCGGCCGGGCACCAGAGCCCGGACGAGATCCCGTCGGCCGCCGCCTCGGCCAATGTCAGCTCGAGCTGGAAATGCGTGAACGTGTGGCGCACGGGTGTCGCATGGAAGCGCCATTCGGCCGCAACGGGAGCATGACGGAGCGCCACATCGAGCTCCAACGCGCCCTCGCTCCACGGGCTCGAGGGCAGCTCGTGCAGCCCGCCGAGCAGCCCCGAGAGGCGGCGGCGAAACAGGATCGCGCCGTCGCCACGGGTCACGAGGAAGGCGAGGCCGCGCCGGAGGGGGCGGGGCGTCCGCGGCGTGCGCCGCGGCAACAGCCCGGCGACGCCGGCCTGGCGAGCCAGGCACACCTCTTGCCACGGGCAGGCGGCGCAGTCCGGCCGGCGCGGCCGGCAGACCGTGGCGCCGAGATCCATCAACGCCTGGGCGACATCGCCCGGACGGACGTCCGACGCGATCTCTCCCGCCCGCCGGCGCAGCTCGAGGGCGGCGTGCGGCAGGGGGGTCTCGACCCGATGC
>JBKPDM010000128.1:0-11641 GCA_046727895.1 Pseudomonadota bacterium
TCGCGCTGTTGCCCATCCAGGCGAAGAACGGACTCTCGAACAGCACGAGATCGAAGTGGTCGAACACGAGCGCGTGCGGGAAACCGATCTTGTTGAAGGTGTACTCGTCGTCGCTCTTCAACGCCGTCATCACCATGAAGATGGTCGGCACCAGGGCGATGAAGACGGCGAGCAGCAGCACGCCGTGCTTCAACAATAGGTCGGGCTTGACCGGCGCATCCTTGGGCACGACAAGAACGGCGGCGTCGGAGACCTGCGCCATGGTCAGGCGACCTCCTCCTCGTTGGCGCGGCGGCGTACCGCGAAGAGCGGCACGATCAGCAGCAGCGAGACCAGGAACAGCAGTACCGAAACGGCCGAGGCGATGCCGGGCAGGCTCTGCCGCACGATCGCGCCGAAGATGTAGAGCTCGATCACCATGGTCGATGTCCCCGGCCCGCCGCGTCCGCCACCCATGATATAGACGTAGGAGAATACCGAGGACAGGATGGTGATCACACTGACGACGAGGTAGAACTCGATCACCACCTTCATCTGCGGCAGGATCACGTATCGCGCGCGCTGCCACCAATTGGCGCCGTCGAGGCGCGCCGCCTCGATCAGGCTCTCGTCGAGATTGAGCAGGCGCGCCAGGAACAGGATGATGCCGAGGGCGGATTCGCGCCAGATGATCAGCAGCATCACGGTCCACAGCGCGTAGTCGGAGGAGCCGATCCAGTCCAGCGCCAGGAAGTCGGCGCCGATCCAGCGCAACGCCCCGTTCACCGGCCCGTTGAACTGGAACATCTTCTTCATGATCACGGCGATGATCGGAATCGCCAGGATGTAGGGCACGAAGATCAGCACGCGGTAGGATTTCCAGCCCTTCAGCCGTTCATAGAGCAGGATCGAGACCAGCAGAGACCAGGCGACCATGATCGGGATCGCGATCAGCAGTTTCAGGTTGTGCCTGACGCATTCCCAGAACAAGTCCTGGGAGAATATGAGCTGGTAGTTCCGGAATCCGATCCAGGGCCCATCGATGCCGCGGATCTGCTTCATGCTGAACTCGAAGATCTGGACCAGCGGATAGCCGAAGACGAACAGCAGCAGCGCCACCAAGGGCGCCACGTAAAGATAGGGCTTCAACCGCGAGGTCTGGTCCATCGGGGAATTTGGTTCAAGCTTGCGGCCGGACGCAAGGCCGAGCGTGTTCGAAGGGTGCGACGCGGCCCGGGCGCGTCTGCGCCCGGGCCGCGGATTGCGCGGGGATCAGCCGAGATCCTTCGCCCACTTCTTGTAGTTCTCGACCATGTCGGGGTTGAAGTCCCGCCACTCCTTGGTGACCTTGGCGGCCAAGGCGCCGGCTTCCGCGCCGGTGATCTTGCCGGCCACCACCTGCTGGGCGGTGGGCAGCAGCGCCTGCTCGTAGAACTGGCCGGGCACCACGTTGGAGATATAGGGAATGTTGTCGCCCTGCCCCCAACGCTTCCACAGATCGACCACCACGGGGTCGGTGATGACCGAGGTGTCGAAGTTGACGTTGGAGGGCAGCCAGCCGGTCTTGTCGTGCAGCGCCTTCAGCCGCTCCGGCGACTGCAGATACTCCAGGAAGGCTGCGGCCGCCTTCGGATCCTTGGAGTCCTTGGAAATGCCGAGGCCCTGGGTGTCGAAGATCGGCTTGCCGGCGAGCTTGCTCTTGCCGAACATTGGCATGACCATCGGCGCGATCCGGCCCTTGGTGGTCTCGCTGTCCTTCGGCATGCGCGCGCCGATCGACTCGCCCATCGCCACCTTGCCGGCCACCGTCAGGTCGATGCCCGGATAGAGCTCGGTCGAGGACATTTCCGGGTTGAGGAAGTCGTGCTTTTTCAACTCCTCGAGCCGCGCCCACGGCTCATAGTATTTCGGATCCTCGAAGGACAGCTCGCCGGTGAAGAGCTGGACGGCCTGACCCGGCGTGTCCACGATCTGCGACATGGAATGGCCCCAGTACCACTCACCCCAATAGCCGTCCTGGATGCCGCCGCCGACCGGCGAGATGCCGGCCGATTTCAGCTTGTCGCAGGCGGCGAGGAAGTCGTCCCAGGTCTCCGGCGCCTTGTCCGGATCGAGCCTCGCCTTCTCGAAGCAATCCTTGTTGTAGATCCAGATCATCGGCAGCGGGTACCAGCCCACACGATAGATGTGGCCGTCGAAATGGCTGAGCAGGGTCGGCTGCGAGGCCTTGATCACGTCGTACTTGACCAGCCCGTCCAACGGCATCACATAGCCGAGCCAGACGCTCTCCATGTGATAGATGCCGTTCCAGAGATACTGGATGTCGGGCGCCTTGCCGGCCGCGGCGGCGGTCTGGAACTGCGAGATGACGACGGCGGTGTCCTGCAGCATCGGTTTGACCGTCGCCGCGGTGTAGTTCTTCACCGAATCGTCCACGAAGGCCTGCAGGCCGGGAAGCTCCTGCTCGCCCCACCACCACATGATGAGCTCCTCCGCCGCCCGGGCGCGCCAGGCGGGGAATGCACTGCCGGCCAGAGCGCCCGCGCCCAATGCGGCCGTGGCCTGGATCATCCGGCGGCGTGAGATTTCAGTCGATCGGTTGCGTTTGCTTGTCATGGGTGCTGCCTTCCTGTCTGCTGCGGTTGTCGTTGTGGTCCCTGCCGATCCTAGAATGTGGTCATCAATCCGCCGTCCACCACCAGCAACTGCCCGGTCATGCATCGGCAATAGGAGGAAGCGAGAAAGATGACGGTGCCGGAGACATCCTCCGGATAGCCGGTCCGGCGGAGCGGGATCTTGCCCCGCTTCACGTACCATTCGATGAAGTCCGAGGTCTCCGTCTCATCGACGCCGTTCACGATCGACATCGGCGTCCGCATGAAGCCGGGCGCCACGGCGTTGACCAGGATGTTGTACGGCCCGAGCTCCACCGCCATGGACTGCGTGTAGGCGATGATCGCGCCCTTGGCGGCGTTGTAGGAACCGACCTCGCCCGAGGAAGCGACGCCCTGGATCGAGGCTACGCTGATGATGCGTCCGCTCTTTTGCTCCACCATGTGCGGCGCCACCAGCTTCGAGCCCATGAAGACCGCCTCGAGGTTGATGGTGATGGTGCGGCGCGAGTTCTCCAGCGTGTCGTTAAGGATGGTGAGCGACGGCGGGTTGATCGCCGCATTGTTCACCAGGACGTCAATCCTCTTGAACCTAGCGACCACGTCGGCGACGACCTTGCCGAAGGACTCATAGTCGGTGATGTCGATGCGGTAGGGCTCCGCCCTGCCTCCGGACGCGGCGATCTCGCTTGCCGTCGCGTCCAGCGTCTCCCCGTTGCGCTCGAGCGAGGCGACGCTCGCGCCTTCCTTCGCCATCTCTAGCGAGATCGCGCGTTCCAGGCCCTGGCCCGCGCCCGTCACGATGCAGACCTGGTCGCTCAACAGGCTCATTTCCGCCTCGCACGGCGCGACGTCGCGCTGCGTCCGCCTCTCCCGGTCGACGCCGTTTTCCGGCATTCTGGGCTTGGTTCTGTGATCTTGGACGTCACTATGCTGCCGCCGGAATCGGCGGTCAAGTCGCGGGGGTCGACGGGGGAAGCCATGGCGGAAGCGCGGAATCTGCTGACACTCACCAACCTGGGGCATGTGCTCGATCATCCCGAGGCCGTGGCCTGGGACTGGACCAGAAGGTCTATGCCGGCGGCGAGGCCGGGCAGCTCTACCGCATGGGCATCGCCGACTCGATCTGCGAGCAGGTCGCCAAGGTCGAAGGCGGATTCCTGCTGGGCCTCGCCCATGACGCCGCGGGCAACACCTATGCCTGCGACGACCGCAATGCCTGCGTCCACCGCATCACGCCCCAGGGCGTCGTCTCGACCTATTGCAGCGGCAACGCGGAGCAGGATCGACATCGGGGTGTCGACGAAGCCCGGGGCCAGCGCGTTCACCATGATGCCGTGGGGCGCGAGATCGCAGGCCAAGGCGCGCGTGAAGTTGACGATGGCGCCCTTCGCCGTCGAACGGGGGATGGCATCCGGCCAGCCGCGGACACCCATGATCGACGCGATGTTGAGGATGCGCCGCCCCTCCCCGCCCTTCTTCAGCAGCGGAACGAGGGCCAGCGTGACCCGGATGGCACCGTCCTGGTTGACGCGGATCACCTCGTGGTAGCGCTGCATCGTCATCGCCTCGATGCCGGTGCCGTCGGCGATCGCCGCGTTGTTGACCAGGATCTCGCAGCGCCCGTGCTTCTCCTCGATGAAGGCGCCTGGCGCCGCCACGCTCGCATCGTCGCCAATATCGACGCCGAAGCCGCTTGCCGCCGCGCCGCCGGCACTGTGCATGGCCGCAGCACCCCTCGCCGCCTGCTCCTTGATGTCGGCGATCACCACCGCGGCGCCCTCCTCGGCGAAACACCTGGCGATGCCGAATCCGATCCCCTGCGCGCCGCCGGTCACCGCCGCGACGCGCCCGTTCAGCCTCCTGGAGTGCGAGCCGCGCTTGAGACCTGGGCCCGTGACGATCAGGCGCAGGGCATTCTGGTTGCGGCGTTGGGGGTGCTAGCGGCGCACGCAGGTTATCGCGATGCAGCTTGAACATGCTTGACGTCGCATCGGAGTGCCGACGCCAAGTCCCTTCTGTGCTACCCATACGAGGACGGGAGACATCGCCCAATGCGCGTTCTGATTTGCGGCGGCGGCGTGATCGGCGCCTCCATCGCCTACTTCCTGAGCCTGAAGCAGGTGGAGGTCGTCGTCATCGAGCGGACGGGGATCGCCTGCGCCGCCTCGGGAAAGTCCGGCGGTTTCCTTGCCCTCGACTGGTGCGACGGCTCTCCGCTTGCGCCGCTCGCCCGAAGGAGCTTCGAGCTCCATGCCGAACTCGCCGCCGAGTTCGTCGGCAGATGGGGCTATCGGCGGCTTGAAACGCTGAGCGTTGTGGCCAGCGCTCGTCGCCTGCTGGGCCAGCATCACCGGCTCGCACTCCCGGACTGGGTCGCGCCAGAGGCGATGGTCCATCAGCGGCTGGGCACCACGGCGACGACCGCTCAGGTTCATCCGGCCGAGTTCACAGGAGGTCTAATGGAAGCCGCGATCGCCCGGAGCGCTCGTCTGCAGATCGGCCGCGTCTCGGGCGTGGAGGTCAGCTCGGGTGATGGCGGACGAATCCGGGGTGTCGTGGTCGACGGCGAGCTGATCGAGGGTGATGCTGTCGTAATCGCCATGGGGCCATGGTCAGTGCTGGCGTCGCAGTGGCTGCCACTGCCGATCGTTTACGGTCTCAAGGGTCACAGCGTGATCCTCCGGAACCCGCGCCCCATCTCTCCGCACGCCCTGTTCGTCGAGTGCGAGGCCGAGGACGGCTCGGTCGATACGCCCGAAGTGCTTCCTCGGCCCGACGGCACCACCTACGTGTGTGGCCTCTCGGGCGAAGAGCTGTTGTTGCTTCCCGATGCCGCCGAGATCACATCCGATGCCGGCGCGCAGGAGCGGCTGAAGATGATGATCCGGACCTTTGCGCCGGCGCTGGCCGATGCTCCTGTCGTGGCCGCGCAGGCCTGCTACCGGCCGGTGACCAGGGACGGTCTGCCGCTGATGGGCGGGGTGCCCGGCGTAGAGGGCGCCTATGTGGCCACGGGCCATAGCGTCTGGGGGTTGTTGAATGCCCCAGCCACAGGGGAGGCGCTGGCCGAGCTCATCGTCGAGGGAAGGACGAGTACGGTCGACATCTCCGCCTTCAATCCTGCGCGGCTGCCGACGTTGCCGCTCGATGCGATCCGGGCTTGAGACTGGCCGACGGCCGGTGCGACAGCAACAGGCGCGGGGAATCCTGGTGGGGCGCCGGGGGGTGCTGCAGGGGCGCCTCGGCTATCGCGAGGTGACTTGAATTGTCCTATCTAGCTATTTCACTATTTCATGAGGGTCAGGTTTGGCTCGCTCTGGGTTGCTTGAGGTTCTCTGGCAGCGATGACGCGTGGGTTGGAGGACGCGATGCTGCCGACCGACTTGCCAAGCGATCTACCGAGCTTCCTGCAGCGCTTTGGGACCGACGAGCAGTGCCGAGCGTACCTGTTCGCCGCACCGCGCGCACCATCAGCCACCGCTTCGCGTGCCTTATCAAGCACGCCGTCCGCATCCAGCCCACCACCTATCGCGTTCTCGTCGCCACCCGAGGCTCTCGGATAGCCAGTAAGGCGATTTACTGTGTGTCAGAAAAAACGAAAGGTTAGCGGATGAAGCAGGCAATCTACCGCCGGCTGCTTGAGCATATCGCCCAAACCGCGTACGAGAAGCAGCGCTACTGGATGACTATCGGCGCGGGAGGCCACTCCCCCGCCCTCGTCGACCAGCACGGCAACATCGAGCCCTCCCCTTGGGGCGGCGCTCTCTATCCATTGCTTACACTCGAGGGCGAGCCGGACGAGATGACTTTCGTCTCGCGCGAGCTCCTTGAAGGGTATCTGCCGATCCCGACCGTCCGCTTCAAAGCGCAATCGGGCGTCATGCTCGAAATCTCGGCGCTAGTGGCGCGGCCGGGCGGAGAGCAACCATATCTTCTCGTACGTTACCGCGTGAAGAACGACACCGGGCAGCCCCGCAGCGGGACGCTGCACGTCCTATACACCGCGTACAAAGTGAATCCGCCTCTGCAAAAGCAGGCGGATCCCCGCCGCGCGCCCGCCGGACGCCTCGAATTCAAGCGGCTCCTTAAGAATCGCAACCGCCAATACTTCTATAGCGTTTGCGATTCCGCGGAGGGCGAACGCCGGACGCGTATCCTACCCCTGTCGGCGCCGACCGCGATGGGTACCATCTCGAATACGAACGCCCTGGGCACGGACCGCGCCGGAGTCGGGAGCTTCTCATATTCCCTCACCCGCTCGTCTTCCGACTACTACATCGCCGTGCCGGTGGGAAAGACGCGGGAGAAGGACATTCCGCGCACGATCTCGGGTATACAGGCTTACCCGCCCGATTTTTGGTTGATGTGCGAAGAGGAGGTGCGGCACTATTTTAAACGTCTCGCGTACCTCGTCCAAATCGACATCGACAGCCGGCCCGAGCTCTCGGACATCCTGCGCGCGTCCCTCTGCTACATGCAGATGCACGTGAAGGACGGAAAGTTCATCGGCGGCCCGCGAGTGTACGACGAGTCCTGGTGGATCCGGGACGGCGGCTGCGTCGCAAAGGCGATGCTCCGCCTCGGCAATCCGCAACCCGTGCTCGATTTTCTGGATAGCATCGTCGCGCTCCAGAAGGAGAACGGCGACATTCCGTGCGGCGATGGCCCGGCAGTCTACCCGGGCATCATCCAGCACGACCGGTTCGGGCAGTTCATCCACCTCGTGGCGGAGACGTACCGCCTCACGCGCGACGTCGGCGTGCTGCGCCGCTACTTTGAATGCGCAAACGACGTTGCGAGGTATGCGGAGGCGCTCCGCCAATCGACCCGGATCGACCATTACCGGGGTACAGTGCTCTTCGGGGTCCTGCCACCGAACGCGAGCCACGAAGGCTACGGGCTCGAATCGCAGGTCGTCACGCTCTGGGACAATATGTGGTGGCTCCTCGGCTGCAAAGAAATGGCGTACATGAGCCGCGAACGCGGCAACACGGAGCTCGCGAACGAGTATGACCATCTTGTGACGGAGGTCCGCCGCGACCTGTACCAGGCGATCGAATTAAGCATGAAGAAATTCGATCTCGATTTCATCCCGGCGGCTCTGGACCGCGGCGATCAAGATTTTCCGGGCGTCTGCACGCTCGCTGGCCTCTGCGAGGAGTTGCCGTTCATGCCGCCCGCGCTACGGGACGCATTCTGGCAGGCGGGTAAGTACCACTACGAGTATTTCCGCACCCGACTCCCGAGTGGCCGCCGTCCGACGTACGGGCTCTTCGAATTCCGTATTGTGGACGCGCTCATCCGGAGCGGCAAGTGGGAAGAGGCGCACGAGCGCCTCGAGTACTACCTCGCCGACCTGAATCCGAGGGAATTCCTGTGCTGGGCGGACCAGACGTGGCCCGACGATGAGAACCACTACCGGGGCGACATGCCACATCCCTGGATCCATGCCGAGTTCGTGCATGCGTTCCGGTCGTTCCTCGCGTACGAGAATCGCAACGAGAACGCGCTCATCATCGGCGCCGGGCTTATCCCTGAGTGGCTCTCCGGCAAGGGGGTCCGCGTCGTGGGACTCCCGACGGCATGGGGGTCTCTGTCGTACCGGGCTTACGAAAAGAACGGGGCTTTGACCGTTGAGATAAGCGGCGACCTCACGCTTCCTCCGGGCGGGATCATCCTCTCCTTCCCCGGATGTCAGGAGCTCGTCGCCGTGTCGGTACCCGTGACCCACGTGCTCAAGAAACACGCTTGATGTTCTTTTTGATCTTGACCCCGCTCGCCGCGAAGGAGGAGGAGATCGCCGCGGTCCGCGCGAAGGGCTTTTCGCCGGTGGACGACAACGACGCAGACGCGCTGGCCCTGCTCGATTGGGCCATCGCCAACCGCTTCGGCGGAGGCGACCGATGAGCGGCCGGAGTTCCTGGAGCACGCCGCCGGCCTGGTCGACCGGCGCCGGCGCGAGTAGGGCGAGCCGGCGGACCTCTTCGAGCAAGTCGCGCAGCGCCAAGCGGGCATCCTGAGGGATGCAAGTGCCACCTTGGACGGCCGCTCTTGGATCGAAGAGCTGAAATCGGAAGTGGTCACGGCGATCGCGGCTCGTGACCCATTTCGAACGCGCTACACACGGAGTAGTGTCCTCGGCGCCTGCCGATCAGGCAACAACTTGAATGACCAACGGCCGGCGCGATACGCTCCCCGTCACCGAGCACAAGAGCAAGAGCAAGATAGGGGTACCGATGAGGCTGGTACGTCGCGCGAGATCTTCTGATCTGGATGAAGTATTCACGTTGGCATGTGATTTCGCGACGTCATTTCGACCGGACATCGAGACGTTCAGCAGGTCGTTTCTCCACCTGATCGTGCAGGACGACGATCTACTTCTTGTCAGCGAGGACTCGGATCAGTTGATAGCCTATCTCTCGGGCTTCGATCACTACGCCCTTTTTGCGAACGGGCGAGTCGCGTGGATCGAGGAGATCATGGTACGGGCGGACCGCCGCCGGGAAGGTCATGGCAAGGCATTGATCGCGCAATTCGAGAAATGGGCAAGCTTGCGCGGGTCGAAGTTCGTAGCGCTCGCTACGCGTCGAGCCAGCGCTTTCTACCTCGCGCTCGGCTATGAACGGTCGGCAAGCTACTTCCGCAAGCTGCTGTGATCGGGGTGGCGACGCCCAGGATGGGTCCCGAAACGGGAGATCGATCGGCCCGAAGACGGTATCGTCAAGGGTTGCTTCAATCGCGTTGCCTGTGGGACTGTTGTGTAGTCGTGACTTCAACAGTGCTGACCGCTGACCACCACTGCTGCAACGTTCCGATGAACGCTCGGATGCGACGATGCCAGCAGGTGCAGCGGGCCCAACCCGACGGCAGCCAAGTGCCGAGCGATCCCCATTCGTCGGGGAAGAGCTCGACATGGCGCGCGTTGGGCGTAGCCGCGACCAGGTGGGCGTGCAGGTCGTGGAACCAGGCGGACAGAGCGTGACGCGTAGCTCGCCGCCGTCGCGGCGATGCGCAGGTGCTGAACTTCCGCAACCTCATCGACCCGCAGGTGCAGCTCGACGGCGACATCCCGCTCACCACTGCCCCGGCCTCGGCTTCCTGCCCGCGATCCTCAAGCGCCTCGCGCTCGGCCCGGGGCTGGGGGCGAAGGCTATCCCTTCACCGAGCCGAAGGTCAGGCCGCGCACGACGTAGCGGTCGAGCACGAGGAAGATGATCATCGGCGGCAGCATCGCCGCCACCGCCGCGGCGCCGATGAAGGTCCAGGTCGCGCCCGAGGTCGCGAAATAGCCGAGCGTGCCGATCGGCAGCGTCGCCGTCTTCTGCGAGGAGAGGACGAGTGGGAAGGCGGCGTTGTTCCAGGCGAAAACGAAGGCGAACATCGAGGTGACGATGAGGCCGGGGCGCACCAGCGGCAGCGTCACGCGCAGGATCACCGTCCACCAGCCGGCGCCGTCGACACGCGCGGCCTCCTCGAGCTCCACCGGCACCTCGTCGATGAAGCTCTTCATCAGCCAGACCGAGAACGGGATGGTGATGGTCTGCATGATGAGGATCATCGCCAGGTAGGTGCCGGATAGCCCCAGACGCGAGACGAGCACGAAATAGGGGATGAGGAAGGCGACCGGCGGCGCCATCAGCAGGCTCAGGTACCACAGCATGATGTTCTGCCGGCCGCGCATGCGAAAGCGCGACAGCGAATAGGCGGCCGGGAAGGAGAAAGGCAGGTTGAGCGCCACGGCGAAGGCGGCCACGATCAGGCTGTTGAGCAGCTGGTGGCGGTTGTTGCCGGGGTCGATGAAGGTGGTCTTCACCGCCTCCCAGCTGGGCTTGAAGGCCAGGACCGGGGGCATCGCGAACACCGTCTCCGAGGGGCGGATCGCCAGCATCAGGAACCAGATGATCGGCCCCGCAAACACGGCAAGGACCAGCGCCAGCAGCACATAGGCGCCGAGATCGCCGAGCGTGCGCGGCTGGCGGCGCGTCGCGCGATGTGTCTTGCTCATCCGGCGTCTTGTCGATCCTTGAAAACCACGAAGACATAGAGCGCGATGAGCGCGTTGACGAGCACGACGATCACCCAGGTCGTGGCGCTGGCCAGCCCGATGTTGAAGTCGACGAGGCCCTGCTGGTAGAGCGTGTAGCCCAGCGTGCGCGAAGACGTGCCAGGCCCGCCACGCGTCAGCACCAGCACCAGGTCAAAGGTGTTGAACAGCTGCATTGAGCGCAGCATGACGACGAAGGCGAGCGTCCTGCGGATCAGCGGCACCTTGACCCGCCTCACGATCGTCCAGGCCCCGGCCCCGTCGATCCGCGCCGCCTCGATCACGTCCTGCGGCACGGCGAGCAGCGCGGCATAGAGCACGATGGCGCAGAACGGCGTCCACTGCCAGGCGTCGGCCACCAGGATCGAACCGAGCGCGGTATAGCCGGAGCCGAGCAGCCCCTCCTTGGGCACGGGCAGGCGCGCCGTGCGCAGCAGCCAGGGGATGAGGCCACCGGTCGGGTCGTACATGAAGCGGAACAGGAAGCCGACGACGATCGGGGCGATGGTGGTCGGCATGATGAGGATGGCGCGCGCGGTGCTCATGCCGGGCAGCGCGCGCGTCAGCAGCAGCGCGATCGCCAGGCCCAGCGTCACCTCGATGAGCGTGCCGGTGACCGTGAGGACGAGCGTGTTCTTGAGCGACTCCAGGAAGACGGAGTCGGTGAGCGTCATGACATAGTTGTCGAACCCGACGAAGCCGAGCGGCTGCGGCGCCATCTGCAGGTTCCAGAAGTAGAAGCTGTTCTTGAGCGCGAAAAACAGCGGGAACGCCGTGAGCGCCAGCAGGATGACGACAGAGGGCGCGATCAGCAGATAGGGGAAGACGGTCCGCTTCGGCACGCTCAACTAAACGCCAGCAACCGGAGATGCCGCGACGGCCCGCCACCTCGATCCTCCCCCAGAAGGGAGGGAACGAGGCGGCGCCGTCACTGGGTGGCCTCCTCCCCCTTCATGGGGGAGGCGGGGTGAGGGTACGTCCGTCAGCCGGCAAGCTTCTCGAT
>JBKPDM010000129.1:0-11225 GCA_046727895.1 Pseudomonadota bacterium
GGCATGCTCGGCTGAATGCCAATCAGGTGAGCGCGGCCGCGAGCGGCGCGAGGCACGCCCCCAAACGGGGCACGCTGGTCACCATGCTGTCGGCGGAGGCGGAGGTGGTCGGCTCGTTTGCCAGCGCCGCGATCGCATCGCCGCTGATGCAGCTTGGCACGCTGGTCAGCGTCATTAGCTTCATCCTTGCCAGTCAGGCCTGGCTCGGGCTGCTTGCGCTCGGCGTCGTCGCGCCGCAGGCGGCGATCGTCCTGGCCATCCAGAGCCGGATCAACCGACGGGTGCGCGAGCGCGTGCAGTTGCTCCGCAACGCCTCGGACCGGATCTCCGAGAGCGATCTCACCCGGGTCGAGGAAGAGGTGCCCGCCCAGTTTCGGGACATCTTCGAGACGCGCCGGAGGATCTTCCTGCTCAAGCTGTCCTCGAAATTTGCCCTCAGTGCGATCAGCGTGGCCGGCACGGTCGGCATCCTGTTTCTGGGCGGCTGGCTGGTTTTGAAAGGCCGCAGCGACGTCGGGACCGTCGTGGCCAGCGTCACGGGACTGACCCGCATCGAAGGCCCGTGGCGGGAGCTCGTCAGCTTCTTTCGGAGCGCCAGCACCGTGCAGGTGCAATATGCCATGCTCGTGCGCTCGATCATGCCGCGCCAGGCGTAGCGGAGCGGGCGGCGGTGCTGATCAGTCATTGGGCTACTCTGGCCAACCCTCAGAACGTCTGCTGCGTCCTATTGCTGAGGTTCGGGGCGGCGGCTAACGATAGGCAGATAAGTGGCAACAGAGCCGTAACCATGCGATCCAAGGTTCTCCGCCTCCTGAAGCGCTCGGCGGTGCTGCTCGCCGTGATCGCCATGACTCTGCTGGCGGTGCGCATCTACGACACGCAGAGCGGTCCGCCGCTCGAGCTCTGGCATATCTACGCGCCGCCCGAGCTGAGCGCCGACGAGATCGACAAGGCCGACTGGAACCAGTACCTCGCGGCCGAGCAGAGGCCTTCGATGCCGTGCACAGGGAGGTCGAGGAAGAGCTCACGCCCGAGGAGCGCGTGCCGGTCAACCGCTACTTCGAAGGCAGCCCGGTCCATCCGGCCCGCTTCGCCCAGGACTGGAACCGCTCCTACGTACTCGAGCCGGAGGGCACGCCCGTCGGCGCGGTCGTGTTCCTGCATGGCCTGACGGATTCGCCCTACAGCCTGCGTCACATCGCACGCCGCTACCGCGCGCACGGCTATGTCGCGATCGCGATCCGGCTGCCTGGCCACGGCACCGTTCCGAGCGGCCTCTCGGACGTCGAGTGGCAAGACTGGCTGGCGGCCACACGGCTCGCGGTGCGCGAGGCGCGCCGGCGGATCGGGCCGTCGCGGCCGCTGCACCTGGTCGGCTTCTCCAACGGCGGCGCGCTCGCCATGAAGTATGCCCTCGACGCGCTCGAGGACCCGAAGCTCACGCGGCCCAACCGCATCGTCCTGATCTCGCCGAATATCGGCATTACGGAGTTCGCCCGCTTCGCAGGCCTCGCCGGCCTGCCGGCCCTCCTGCCCCACTTCGCCAAGGCCGCCTGGCTCGCCATCCTGCCCGAGTTCAACCCGTTCAAGTACAACTCCTTCCCGGTCAACGGTGCCCGGCAGACCTGGCGCATGACGCAGGCGCTGCAGGAGCAGATCCTGCGGCTGGCGGGCAACAGTGAGCTGGCCAAGTTGCCGCCGATTCTCACCTTCCAGTCGGTGATCGACTTCACGGTCAGCACCCGGGCCATCATCACCTCGCTGTACGTGCATCTACCGGCCAACGGCAGCGAGCTGGTGCTGTTCGACCTGAACCGCGACGCGAAGCTCGGCCCGCTGCTCCGCTCCGCGTCCGACGCCATACTGACCCGGGTGCTGCCGGCGCCGCCGCGTAACTTCCGGGCCACGATCATCGCCAATGCCAGCGCCGAGAGCACCGAGGTCGTGGCACGCGTGACCGAGGCCGGGTCGGATACCGAGCAGGAGCGCCCGTTGGGGCTGTCCTTTCCGCCCGGCGTCTTTTCGCTGTCTCATGTTGCGTTGCCGTTTCCCCCGAGCGATGGTCTCTATGGTTTCGATCCCGATCACGGCATCCGACTGGGCACGATCGCGGCGCGCGGCGAGCGCGGCGCTCTGATCGTCAGCCTGGACACGCTGCTGCGCATGTCGTCGAACCCGTTCTTCCCGTATCTCATCGGACGGATCGAGGAAGGCATCGATACGACCACGCCTCAGGCGCGCGCGGCCCGGTGAGATCGCGCGGTCACAATACCGCGACAATCAGGCGGTATCCGGCGGGTGCCATTGACGTTGCAAGCGTGTTGGCTTACCCACGTTCAACAACGGAGCGCATTCGACAGGCACGTACTCGTCGGATCGTCGGGAGGGAAGGAACGCGTGCTCACGCCTCATGGCGTACGGCCGGAAGGCCGGGCGATCGCTGACGCGCCCGGTTCTCGCGACGTCAGCCTGCCTCTTCATCGCGACGACACTCGGCGTGATCTGACAACGACCGTTCCGGGAATGGATGCGTGAGCGCAACGCGCAGCCGGGATCGGCATGACCGAGTGAGGCTCGCGATGACTCAAGCCGGACGAGATGGACAAGGCCACACCCGGCGGATGCGAAGTCTGCAGAAGTAAAACCAAAGAGGGACATCATGGCCGACCTGATCTGCGTTGCATTTGAAGACCCCACGACCGCTGACCGCGCGCTCACTGAGCTGACAGCGCTGCAGAAGGAGTACCTGATCGAGCTCAAGGACGCCTGCGTCGTCGTCCGCTCCCCCGACGGGGAGGTTCACCTCCATCAGGCGATCCCGCTCGTGAAAAAGGGGGCGATCGCCGGCGGGACGTCGGGCGCGCTTTGGGGCACCCTGATCGGGCTCCTGTTCCTCAACCCGCTCGCGGGCATGGCCATCGGCGCCGGGGTCGGTGCCGCGAGTGGCGCTCTCGCCGGCAAGGTCACCGACTACGGCATTCCCGACGATTTCATCAAAGAGCTCGGTAGCAAGATCAAACCAAACTCGTCCGCCCTGTTCCTTCTGGTGCAGAAGGTCACGGCCGACAAGGTGCTGCCGAAGATGGCGGCCTACAAGGGTCACGTGCTCAAGACGTCGCTGTCGGACGAGCGGGAGAAGCAGCTGCGCGAGGCGCTGGGCGACACGGCGCCGGGTCCGGCCTGAGGGCTTGCCCCTCCCAGGTTTCGCGTCCTTGTCGTCGACAAGGACCGACATGAAGATCGTCGGCACGACAAGCGTTCGGGCGGCGTGGCGTCGCGCTCATCGCTGGCTTCGTCCTGGCCCATCTCAATCGGGATTCGGGCCGCAGGAAGAACGCAATGCGCGTGGTCACCCTCAACGGCACCGACACGATCGTCGTCGCGATCCTCGCCTACTTCCTCGGCCGTTTCCTCACCGCGAAAATCGCGGCGCTCGAGACCTACCGCATTCCCGAGGCGGTGACCGGCGGGCTGCTGGTGGCGCTGGTGGTGGCGCTCATTCGCAGTGTCGGCGGGATCGAGTTAGAATTCACCACGGGCCCCCTCGCCCTCCTCTTCTTCTTCGCCTCGATCGGGCTGAACGCGAGCGTCCGCGACCTCGCCGCCGGCGGCTGGCCGCTCGTCCTGCTGCTGGCGATCGCAGCATGCGCGCTACTCGTCCAGAACATCATCGGCACGATCTGCGCGTGGCTTCTGGGCATGGAGCCGCTGCTCGGCCTGATGGCGGGGTCGGTGTCGCTGCTCGGTGGTCACGGCACGGCGGCGGCCTGGGGCGCGATCTTCGCCGAGCACACCCACCTGGCACCCGTGATCGGCCTCGCGTCGGCCACCTTCGGGCTGGTTGCGGGCGGCGTGATTGGTGGCCCGGTCGGCCGATACCTGATCGAACGCTACCGGCTGCAGGCGACCGCGGGCGCTGGCCCGATCCACGAGACGGCCGGAGGTGGGCCGATCGAGGCGCCGATCGACGTGCCCTCGATCTTCGCCTCACTCCTGCTCCTGGGACTGGCAATCGGGCTGGGCGACGAGATCGGTTGGGCGATCGGTCTGCTTGGCCTCAAGCTGCCGGCTTTCGTCACCGCGATCTTTGCCGGCATCCTGATCGGCAACCTCGGACCGCGGCTCCTGCCGCGGCTCAACTGGCCGATCGGCAGCCCCGCTCTCAGCCTGCTGAGCGAGCTCGCTTTGAACCTCTTCCTCACGCGCGCGCTGACGTCACTCGAGCTCTGGACGCTCGCCGCCGTGGCCGGGCCACTGCTGCTGGTCCTCGCATTCCAGGTCCTGGCCATGGTCCTGATCTGCCGCTTTGCGGTGTTCCCGGTGTTGGGGCGCGACTACGACGCCGCGGTGATCGGGGCGGGGTTCATCGGCCTCTCGCTCGGCGCCACGCCGACCGCCGTGGCGAACATGTCGGCGCTTACCCATCGCTACGGCGCCTCGGCCAAGGCGTTCCTGGTCGTGCCACTGGTCGGCGCCTTCTTCATCGACCTGGTGAACGCGGTCGTGATCAGCGTCGGCTATGGGCTGCTCGCGCCTTAAGCGCGGCGGATCACGCCTGGACCGGTAGCTCGGGCGGAGCCGGGAGGGTCGCCCTCGATGCAAACAGGCATTGAAACCGACGAGGTAGTCGGCGACCCGTTCGTCTCGACCGGCCGCCTGCCGCCGGCGGATCGGGTCAAGGCTTTGGTCGACGAGGCGCACGAACGGTTCAGGTCGGTCGTGGACGGCAAGAACTCCGACGTCTATCCGGCGCTGGCCAGGGTACCGAGCGGGCTATTCGGCATCTGCGTGGCCGGGACCAGCGGCAAGGTCTACGCAGTCGGCGACGCGGACCACGAGTTCACCATCATGAGCGTCTCCAAGCCGTTCGTGTTCGCGCTGGTCTGCCAGGCGCTGGGTCACGGGGAGGCCCGCCGTAGGATCGGGGTGAACGCCACCGGGCTGCCGTTCAACTCGCTCGCGGCGATCGAGCGGAGCGGCGACGGTCGGACCAACCCGATGGTGAACTCGGGGGCGATCGCTACCACCAGCCTCGTGCCTGGCGAGACCGCCGACGCCCGGTGGCGCTTCATTCACGAGGGGCTGTCCCGGTTCGCCGGCCGATCTCTGTCGCTGAACGAGGAAGTGTACGCCTCGGCGACCGCGACCAACTTCCGTAACCAGGCCATCGCCCGCCTGCTTCAGACGTACGGCCGGATCTACCTGGACCCGGCGGAGGCAATCGATCTCTACAGCCGACAGTGCTCGCTCAACGTGAGCGCCAGGGATCTGGCGGTGATGGGCGCCACGCTCGCCGACGGCGGGGTCAACCCGCTGACCGGGGAACGGCTGGTTGACCCAGTGATCTGCCACTACGCACTGGCCGTAATGGCCACTGCCGGGCTGTACGAGACCTCGGGCGACTGGCTCTACGATATCGGCCTGCCCGGCAAGAGCGGGATCGGCGGCGGGATCGTCGCCGTCTCGCCGGGCAAGGGCGGCCTAGGGACCTTCGCCCCGCCGCTCGATGCCGCCGGCAACAGCGTCAGAGGGCAGCTCGTCGCCAAGTTTCTGTCCCAGAGGCTGGGGCTGGATCCGTCGTGTCGGCACCGAGCGGTGAGAAAGATGTGGAACGAGCGGCATAGAGCCGACGCCCCTCGCGTATCGGGATGAAAAGAAGGAGACGGCACCATGGCGCAGCTTGAGGCAGTTCTGTCCCGGATCGACGCCGAGCTCGACCCGGCCCTCGAGCGACTGTTCGAGGTGCTGCGGATCAAGTCGGTCTCGACCGATCCCGCTTTCGCGGCCGACTGCCGCGCCTGCGCCGAGTGGCATGTCGAGGACTTGCGCAGCATCGGTTTCGAGGCCCGCGCCGACACGACGCCCGGCCATCCGATCGTGGTCGGTCACGACCGCAGCGCGCCGGGTCCGTCGGCCCTGTTTTATGGCCACTATGACGTGCAGCCGGTCGATCCGCTCGAGCTCTGGGATCACGATCCGTTCGAGCCCTTCATCGAGACTCGCCCGAACGGCACGCGCGCGATCCGCGCGCGCGGCGCCTCGGACGACAAGGGGCAGGTGATGACCTTCATCGAGGCCTGCCGCGCCTGGAAGGCGGTGGCCGGCCGGCTGCCGATCCCGGTCTCGATCCTGCTCGAGGGCGAGGAAGAGTCGGGTGGCGTCAATCTTCCGCCTCACCTCAAGGCCCATGCGGACGAGCTGCGCGCCGACATCGGCCTGATCTGCGACACCAACATGTGGGACGCCGCGACGCCGGCGATCCAGACCATGCTGCGCGGCCTCTGCGGCGAGGAGATCGTGATCACCGCGGCGGATCGCGACCTGCATTCGGGTTTTTACGGCCCGGCGGCTGCGAACCCGAACCACATCCTCGCCCGGATCCTCGCCGATCTGCGCGACGCCGACGGCCGGATTACGATCCCCGGCTTCTATGACGGCGTCCCCGAACTGCCCGCGGCGCTGCGCGCGCAGTGGGAGAAGCTGCCCTTCGATCCGGGCGCCTTTCTGGGCGCGGTCGGGCTCTCGGTGCCCGCGGGCGAAAAGGGCCGCAAGGTGCTCGAGATGACCTGGTCGCGGCCGACCTGCGAGGTCAACGGTATGGGCGGCGGCTACCAGGGCGAGGGCTTCAAGACGGTGATCCCGTCCCAGGCCTCGGCCAAAGTGTCCTTCCGCCTGGTGTTCGATCAGGACCCGCATGCTATCCGCGCGGCCTTCCGCGATTTCGTGCGCGCGCGCCTCCCGGCCGATTGCAAGGTCGAGTTCACGGAGCACGGCGCAGGCCGGGCGATCCGCTTTCCGATCGACGCGCCGGCCTTCGGCAAGACCCGCGCCGCGCTCAGCGCCGAATGGGGTCGCGAAGCCTTCTTCATTGGCGGCGGCGGCTCGATCCCGGTGACCCACGAGCTGAAGAACGCGCTCGGGATGGACGTCGTCCTCGCGGGCTTCGCGCTCGATGACGATCGCATCCACAGCCCGAACGAGAAGTACGAGCTGGAGAGTTTCCGGCGCGGCGTGCGCTCCTGGGCGCGAATTCTCGACGCGCTGGCGCACTGAAGCGACCACCGGGCAGGAAGGGTCTGTGTTGGCAGGGCACACCGGATGAACGGCGCGCGACGGCGCTGGCAGCGCAGGATGCGCTCCCGGACCGCCCGCGCCGTTCCTGGTGAGGAGATGCACCCATGGCTCAGACGAACGCAGCAGCGCCGGCGACCATGATGCAGAAGATCCTCGATGTCGTCGAACGCGTCGGCAACAGGGTCCCGCATCCGGTCGTCATCTTCGTCATCCTCATCGGCATCGTGATCGTCCTCTCGCACATCTTCTACATGCTCGGCTTGAGCGTGTCGTATCAGGTCATCAATCCGGAGACTCACAAGGTCGAGGACGCGACGACGGCCGCGCGCAGCCTGCTCACCGTGGACGGCACCCGGTTCATGTTCACCGGCGTCGTGCAGAACTTCATGAACTTCAACGCGGTCGGCGTGATCATCGTCGCCATGGTCGGCGTCGGCGTGGCCGAAGATGCGGGCCTCGTGAAGGCGCTGATCCGCAAGCTGGTGATCGTCACGCCGCCGCAGGCGCTCACCTACGTCCTGGTCTTCGTGGGCATCATCTCGAGCATCGCCGCGGACGCCGGTTATCTCGTCCTGATCCCGCTCGCGGGCGCCGCCTTCATCACCGTGGGCCGGCATCCGCTCGGCGGCCTGGCCGCGGCCTTCGCGGCGGTCGCCGCGGCGTTCCTCGTCAACATCCTGATCGTGCCCGTGGACGGGATTCTGACCGAGATCACCAACGACGCGATTCACCTGGTCAACCCCACGATCTCGATCGACCTCGCAGCCAATGTCTGGTTCTCCATCGCCTCAGTCGTCATGCTGACCATCCTGATTGCGCTCATCACCGAGAAAATCGTTGAGCCGCGCCTGGGCGAATATCACGGCGACTATACTCTGGCGGGCGACAGCGCACTGTCCGTCGACGAATATCGCGGCCTGCGCTTTGCCCTGTTCGGACTGGTCGGCGTGGTTGTGTTCATCGCGCTGATGACGCTGCCGCCTGGAGCCCCGCTGCGCAATCCGGAAACCGGCGCGATCATCGGCAACTCGCCGTTCATGAACAGCCTGATCGTGACGATCGCGCTGCTGTTTTTCACCTGCGGCGTCGCCTACGGCATCGGCGCCCGGACGATGAAGGGCACCATCGACATCGTGAACGCGATGACCAAGGCGATCGGCAGCCTGAGCGGCCTGATCCTGCTGCTGCTCGTGATCAGCCAGTTCCTGGCCTATTTCAACTACTCGAACATGGCGACGCTCGCCGCCGTCTCGCTCGCCGACGTGCTGGAGCACGCCAATCTCAGTGCGATCTGGCTGCTGATCGGCTTCGTGATCGTCGTCTTCATCCTGGATTTGATCATCACCGGCGCGATACCGAAATGGGCGATCTTCGCGCCGGTCTTCGTGCCGCTCCTGATGAGGCTGAACGTCGAGCCGGAAGCGGTCCTTGCGGCCTACCGGGTGGGCGACTCGCCGATCAACGCGATCACCCCGCTCAACGCCTATTTCGCGATGATCGTCACGTTTGCGCAAAGGTACCAGAGCGACGCCGGCGTCGGGACGGTGATCGCCCTGATGCTGCCGTACATTCTGGTTATGTGCGTGGTCTGGACGCTGCTCCTGGCGGCCTGGTATCTGCTCGGCCTGCCCTGGGGGCTGGGTTGACGGCCGCCCCGGACATCCGCGCTTCTCTCATGCCGCTTTTTTCGGTCTCGCTGCCGGCGTCGACCCCTTGAATGACATCGGCATCATCTTCGCGATCATCGGCGCGATCGTGGTGTTGTTTATCTGGGACCGGCTGCCGGTCGTGATCGTGGCCATGGCGACCGCGCTCGCCCTCTACGCTACCGGTATCCTCGATCTGGGCCAGGCGCTCGCCGGCTTCGGTGATCCGGCAGTGATCTTCATCGCGTCGCTGTTCGTGGTCAGCGCCGGCCTCGACGCCACCGGCGTCTCCGCCTGGGCGGGGCAATTCCTGATCGCGCAGGCGGGCGACAGCCGCGCGCGGCTGCTCATCTTCACGATGCTGCTGGTCGCGCTCCTGACCGCATTGATTAGCCTCAACGGCTCGGTCGCCGCGCTCCTGCCGGTGGTAGTCGTGATGGCGGTGAGGCTCGGTCGCCCGCCCTCGCAGCTGCTCATGCCGCTGGTGTTCGCAGGCCACGCCGGGTCGATGCTGGCGCTCACCGGCACGCCGGTCAACGTGCTGGTGTCCGAGGCGGCCATGAACGCCGGTCTGCCGGGATACGGGTATTTCGAGTTCGCGTACGTCGGCGTTCCTTTGCTCCTGGGCACGATGGCGATCGTGCTGCTGTTCGGGCAGCGTCTGCTGCCGCACCGCAGCAGCCGGACGATCCCGCCCGATCTCAGCAAGCACGCCCGCACGCTGGTCGAGCAGTACAAGCTGGATGACGGGCTGTTCCAGCTACGCGCGCGGCCCCGTTCGCCGTACGTGGGGGCGCCGCGGACCGCGGTGGACCTGGCGACCTACCCGGGCCTGCAGCTGCTCGCGATCCAGCCCGGCAGTGAGACTGGCGCGCGGCGGTCGGCGCTCAAGGAGGGCGACATGCTGATCGTGCGCGGCGATGCGGCAACCGCTGGCACTCTGGCGGCCGAAAAGCTCCTCGCCTTCCGGTCGGAGGATGCCGGCAGTGACGTCGTGGACGCGCTGTTCAATCGCATGTCCGGTCTCGCCGAGGTCGTGATCCCACCCCGGTCCGCCATGGTCGGGCAACCGGTGTTTCCCGGGATGATCACGCCGAGCGGCGATCTCGTCGTCCTGGCTGTGCAACGCCGCGGCGAGGACCAGGGCCCGGGCGAGACCGTGCTGGCCGCCGGCGACACCCTGCTGCTCCAGGGGACCTGGAAGGCGCTCGACGAGCACCTCGAGGATCCCGACGTCCTGGTCGTCGATTCGCCGGATCTGGTCCGGCGGCAGGCCGTTCCGATGGGCGTCGGGGCGTGGCAGGTCATCGCGGTGCTGGTCGCCATGGTCGTCCTGCTCGCCACGGGCGTCGTACCGGCGGCCATCGCGGGGCTGCTCGCCGCCGGTGCGATCGTCCTGCTCGGAGCGCTCACGATCGAGCAGGCTTACCGCTCGATCAATTGGACGACCGTGATCCTGGTGGGCGCGATGATGCCGCTCTCGACCGCGATGTATCAGACCGGGGCCGCGAAAATGATCGCGGACGGGCTCGTCGGCGTCATCGGCGATGCCGGTCCGTACGCTCTGCTCGCCGGACTCTTCGTGCTGACGGCCATTCTCGGCCAGCTGATCAGCAACACGGCGACCGCGCTGATCGTGATCCCGATCGCCGTAGTCGCGGCCAAAGAGATCGGGGTGTCGCCGCGGCCCGTGCTGATGAGCGTCGCCGTGGCCGCGGCCGCCGCCTTCCTCACGCCCGTCGCGACGCCCGTCAACCTGATGGTGATGGGACCGGGCGGGTACCGCTTTGGGGATTACTGGAAGCTGGGGTTGCCCCTGATGCTCTGGTTGCTCGTCGTGGCGACCTTCCTCGTGCCGGTTTTCTGGTCGTTCTGATGGGGACGCGCGCTCGATGGCGCGCGCCTCTCTGCTCTGGACACCACGGCTGTGGCGCGTTGAGATTGGTGTAGCGACGCTCCGAGCCGTCGACGGAGGCCCGAACTGTGTCTGAACGCGCCAAAGGCGCAAGGAGGATGCCTCCCGCCGGCGGGCCCGCTCTGGCCGCGCTGGCGATGTTGGCCCTGCTCGCAGGCTGCGGCCGCTCCGAGGAGCCGCCCGCTCCGGAGATCCGTCCGGTCCGCGTCGTCACGATCGAGGAGCGGCCAGGCGGCGACACGGTCTCGCTGACCGGCACCGTCCAGGCGGAGGCCACGGTCGACCTGGCTTTCCGGATCAACGGGCGCATGACCAAGCGCCTGGTGAATGTCGGCGACACGGTCGCGCCCGGCCAACTCGTTGCGCGGCTCGATCCCGAGAACGAGGAGAACGCGCTCCGCGCGGCGCGGGCCGATCTCGCGGCCGCGATGGGCCAGCTGACCGAGGCGCAGAACAACTACAATCGCCAGAGCACTCTGCTGCGGGACGGCTGGACGACCAAAGTCCGCTACGATGAGGCGCGCCAGACCGTCGGGACCACGCAGTCGCGGGCCGATGCCGCCCAGGCGCAGCTCAACATCGCCGAGAAT
>JBKPDM010000130.1:0-4237 GCA_046727895.1 Pseudomonadota bacterium
GGACTGTTTCAATCCACGCCCCCCGCGCGGGGGGCGACGGTCTCATCCTAAACGCTTTCCAAAGAACAGAAAACGGCGCCGTTGGCGCGAACCCGGCGGCAAGCCTTGCCGCCAGGCTTTCGCGGTCGCCTCGAAAGCACCCAACCGCCCGGCCGGCCGCCAAAAAAGCCGAGCGCGAACCTCCCGGGCGTGGCGTAGGCGCTTGCGGTTCGCACGGGCATCAGACCACCAGCGGCCCCTCCAGATCGAGGTTGGGCTTCGCACCCACGTGCTCGACCCGGCGGCGCCATCGGGCGCCGAGATAGTAGAAGCGGAGACTGTCGGTCCTGGGGTCGATCTCCCTGATCAGCCGGTGCTTCAGCGCCGCCCATTGCGCCGGCTCGACCGGGCACTCGAACACCGAGAGCTGCACCCGCTGGCCAAAATCCAGACACGCCCGTGCGACCCGGCGAAGGCGCCTTCGACCCGCGGCGGAGAGCGTGCTGACGTCGTAGCTGACCAGGACCATCATCGCGGAACACTCTACTTCCAGACGAACGGCGGGTAGCCATCGAGGTCGCCGCGCAGATGGCGGGCGAGAAGCTGCGCCTGAAGATACCAGAGCAGGCCGACCGTGGTCGGCTCACCGAGGAAGGGATGGCGAAGCTCCTCGCGCTTCCTCTCCTGATAGGCGACCAGCACCGCCTTGCGCAGATCGTCGGTCATCAGGCAGGCGCCATTCTCCATCCAGCGGAAGCCTTTGCCGCTGACCTGGCGGCGGTTGATCAGCGAGAGGACCAGGCGGTCGGCGAAGAAGGGCCGGAACTCCTCCATGAGGTCGAGGGCGAGGCTGGGCCGTCCGGGGCGGTCGCGGTGCAGGAAGCCGACCGCCGGGTCGAGGCCCGTGGTCTCGAGCGCCGAGCGCACGTCGTGGACCAGGAGAGAGTAGACGAAGGAGAGCAGCGCGTTGACCGGATCGAGCGGTGGGCGGCGCGAGCGGCCGGTGAAGCGGAGCTCGTGGTCCTCGACGAGGATCAAGGCATCGAAGGCGCCGAAGTAGGCATTGGCCGCCTCGCCCTCCAGGCCGCGCAGCGCGTCGGCCGCCTGCTCCACAGCCACCGGGCGCTCGGCGCGCCTTGCGATGTCGCTGAGGCGTCGCTCGGCGGCAGCGAGGGTCGCGAGCGCCGGTGCATCCATGCGCTCGCCGTGATCGCGCACGGCACGCCGGATGACGGCGCGCTGGTTGAGCGCCTTGCCGATGACCAGGCTCCTGACGATCGCCGCGCAGCCCTCCGGATGGTCGGCGCGACGGTACTGCTCGCGCCGCAGCAGCACGTTACCGGAGACAGGACCCTCGACCCGGGCGAGGAACTTGCCCTGCTCGCTGAGGAAGGAGATCGTCACCCCTTCCTCGGCGCAGTAGCCGAGCAGCGGCGGGCTGAGGGCGACCCGGCCGAAGCCGACCACGCCGCCCAGCGTGTGGATCGGCACGCGCGCGCGCTCGGCGCCGTCGATCGAGACCACGATATTGGCGCCATCCTTGTTCAGGTAGGCGCCCTGGGTCGTGACATAGAGGGTGTTGAGGTGCCGTTTCACGTTGTCGGCTCAGCGGGCGGCTCGGCCTCCTCGATCCGCCGGCGCAGCCAGGCCGCGACCGGGCCGGGACGTTGCAGCCGCTTCGGCCGGCAGAGTTGGAGCAACGAGCAGGCATCGCAGCGCCTGGCCTCGTAGATGGGTGACGGCGTGCGGCCGCCGGTGATGAGGGCCCGGGTGGCCGCGGCGATCTCGCGCGTCAGCGCGCGTAGCTCGTCGTCGAAGGCGACCGCGTGGCGCCGCCGCGTCTTGCCGTAGAAGAGCGCGCCCTCGGGCACGGCGACGCCGAACATCTCCTCGAGGCAGAGCGCCTGAGCGCAGAGCTGGACCTCGTCCGCCCCCCAATTGCCGATGATGGGAGCTTTCGGCCGGCCGCGCTTGTACTCGATCGGACAGGGCCGCCAGCGATCGCCGGCGCGGGTCAGCTCGACCACGTCGGCGACGCCCGCGACGCCGAGTGCCCGGGAGCGGATCGGCATGCCCTGGACGATCCGGCGCGCGCCGCGGCTCGCCTGCCCGGGCTTGTCGCTCTGCTCGTGCAGGATGCGACCCTCGGCGGTCAGCACATTCTCGGCCCACAGCGGCTCGACGTGGATCAGCGCGCACTGCCGCGGGCAGAACAGGTAATGCTGCAACGCCGAGAGGGGAACGAGATCGGCGTCGTCCCCCGCGTCCGGCGCATCTTCCGGCGTCACAGCAGCTCCAGCACCTCGACTCCAGCGGGCGCCTTGGCCCTGTCGACCTCGACCCGGTAGTCGTCGAAGCTCCGTGCGGGCGCGTCGGCGCCGTTCGCGCGCCGGACGCTCACCAGCTCGAACAGCTTGTGCGCCGGCGCGTTGCCGAGAGCGCTCTCGTGCTTGAATACGATCAGCTTACGTGCGCTCATCTCGCCCCGAGCGGCCGAATGGTCGTGCTCGAACATGTTGGCGAGCGCATCCCAGAGCAAATCGAGATCTTGATCCGAGAAGCCAGTGCCCTTGGTTGCGTCGTTGGCGAGCTTAGCCGAAACGAAGCCGTGCGCTCGGTAGAGCCCATAGGGCACAATATGCTTGCGGCCCATGGTGCGGATGTCGCCCTTGATATCGTCCTCATCGGTTGCCGCCATGCGCGTGATCGAGATCTCAAGCGGCACGATCGGCTCGACGCTGCGCGCGAACGCAAACTGCACAGGCCAACGAACCTGGCCGCAGTTGGTTTTGGTTGTCATAACCGCACCAAAGGTGCGGATATCGTAATAGTTGAGGCACATCCAGGCCGTGAGTTCCCGTGCCTTCGCCTCGTCCTTCGGAAGTTTCTTCGGCTCCGGCTTGAGACCGAGTGCCTCGTAGGCGCCCTGGTGGCGTTGGTTCAAGATCGCGCGTTCCTGGACGTAGATGTTGAAGCCGGCCTCACTGCCCTTGGCCATCTGCGCATAGTTGCGGATCTTGCGCTTGAGGCAAACGTCGGTGACTAAACCCTGACTGGTCTCGGGGTCGAGACGTGGCAGGTTGCCAGCGTCGGGATCGCCGTTCGGGTTACCGTTGGTGACGTCGAACAGATAGACGAAGTCGTAGCGGTTCTGGATGGCGGTCATGAGTCACTCTCCTATGCCGTCTTCTTCAGCTTTCTTCTTCGGTTGATAGAGGTCATTGCGTTGGTGGTAATATCCAACGGTGAAGCGAGCCTGATCTGCCAGAGCAAGGGTGGGACGAAATAGGGCCTCGTCAGTCATGCCAAACATGATGCCTTCAATCTCTTGATCGCATCGATTGGCACGCCATCGCTCATCCGGGCTCTTTTCGCAGAGTCGCAAGGTTGTGAACGAACTTGCGATCGAGCACGGCGAACACGGTGCGCGGTGTGGCCGAAGCGGCGCCGTAGTATTGATCGCGGATGGTCGTGTTTAGCCTACCGTCGTGTGCGTTCACCTGCGCGTACTCATAAACAGCAAAGAGCCGGCCCAAGCGATAGCCCGGGTTCTTGTTCCTTGGATCGAGTGACATTGGAACCTCCGTGTTCGGGTCTCGTCCGGCGAGACGCGCTTCGCGGGCGAGGCATGCCTTGAGCGCCGCCACACGCACCGGTGTGATGGCAGGATTCCTGATCTTGCCGGACCGTTCGTCACGTTCATCTCGATCCGAGCGAATCCGCGTGACCAGCGCGGCGAGGAACAGACGCGGATAAGCTTGCCCTTCGACGATCGCGCGAATCATTTCGGTCGCAAGCCGGTTGGGGATCTTCTTCTTTGTCGCGGCCCGAGGGATCGTCTCAGCAGCGAGACGCCAGACCGACGGCGGGCCACTCTTCGGCGGAGGATCGATCTCCATGTCGGCATGATGCTCCGCGAGGCTCCGAGCGATCGCCCCGAGCGTGTCAGAGCGCCAGAACCGAACGGCGATGCGCCCCTCGTGCGGCGTTAATCCCACGATGTGGAAGCGAGTTCCAGGCAAGAGCTTTCCTGCGAGCCAGCCCTCAGCATCCTCGACGGGAACTCCATTTGCGAGATCCGTGAGGATCTTTCGAATCTTGGCCGATTTCTGCGACGCAGTTTGTGCCCCCTCCGGGGCGGTCGGTTCGGCTTGATCCGTCCCGCCATCGGCCAATGCCGCACGAACGAGCTTCTCCGGATCGCCTGTCGGGTCCTCGGCCCAGAAGACGATCGAGAGATCGTCGACTTGAATATGGT
>JBKPDM010000131.1:0-9539 GCA_046727895.1 Pseudomonadota bacterium
TCTTTGGACTGCGTTGGCCGAACAACTCGGACGACTCTATACGCGCGATCCGGAGACTGGAGGCCGGGGAATCTACCTCGTTTTTTGGTTCGGCGAGGAGAAGGGCCGGCGCGTGCCCACTCCACCGCGGGCGATCGGTCATCCGCGGAACGCCGCAGAACTCGAAGAGCGACTGCGAGAGACGATCCCCGCGGCGGATCGATTTCTCACAGAAGTGATCGTGATAGACTGTGCTAGACCAACCGCGCACTGAGGGCGCGACCGAGGCAGAGCCGGGGCCGACGTTGGCAAGGCTGCCCGCGGAGCTGAGGCGAGTATATGGGGCGGATCTCGGCGCCTGGCAGGCGGACGTCGGAACCAGGTTCAGATCGGGCTGGTCACGCCGGCCGAAATAGGTTATAATTCCCAGATCCGATTTCAGACGGGCGAGTCGGAGCGTTCGGCGAAGCCGGGCGAGCCCGAGCGGCCGAAAACCAAACGAACCCAAAACCCGCGGGATTCCTGGCTTTTTCGGCTCAAGTGAGCTCGAACCAACCCGGGCGTCGCGGGCGGTGGGGTGCAGGCAGGGCGGGACCGGGGTCCGGCGGGAACGGCGGGTCTTGACGGCGCGGGCGGGGCGCGGCATGGGAGCCGGCATGCGTGCGAGCAGGGGAGGCGAGCCATGGCTGCGCTGCCAGAAGCGGTCCCGTATCTGATCGTCGGCGCCGGGGTGCACGGGCTGTCGACGGCCTGGCATCTGGCGCTGGAATTGAAGGCCAGCGGGCAGGGCTCGGGCCGCGACATCCTGGTCCTGGACAAGAGCGGGCCCGGGGCCGGCGCGACCGGGATCGCCTGCGGCTGCGTGCGCAACCTCTACATGACCAGCGCGCTGCATCCGATCATCCGGCACTCGGTCGACGTCTGGATGAGCGATCCGGTCAATCTCGGCTTTCAGCAGGTCGGCTACGTCTCGGCGGGCGAGGCCAATCAGCAGGCCGACTACGAGGCGATCACGGCGAGCCAGAACGCGGCCGGCTATCCCTCGGACCTCTACGTCGGCAAGGAGGCACGCCAGTTCCTGGAGCGGCTCTGGCCGGACTTTCGCACCGCGGGCATCGAGGTCGTGCTGCACGAGAAGCCCTCGGGCTATGCCGGCACGCGCCAGGCCGTCCGGGGCCTCGCCCGGAAGTGTCGCGAGCAGGGCGTCGAGATCCTGAGCGGGGTCGAGGTGACGGGCTATGACCTCGAGGGCGGGCGGGTGCGCCGCGTGCTGACCGGTCAGGGCGCGATCGCCCCGGATCTCGTCGTGCTCGGGCTCGGCGCCTGGACGCCTAAGCACTGGCGCCTGCTCGGCCTGCCGGACAGGCTCACCGTCCGCTATCCGGATGGCGCCGTGGTCGAGGCGGCCGACATGTGGACCTACTGGCGCCTGCGCGAGGGCGAGATCTACCATGAGCCCGCCTACCGCACGGCCGAGGACCGCGACCCGCCGGTCTTGCACGTCGAGCTGCTCGAGACCCCGGTCGAGGGTCGGCAGGGCGGGGCGCCGCTCGAGGAGCACCTCTACGTCTACTGGAAGAACGGCGCCGAGCGGATGGACCGCCCCGGCGTGCAGGGCGGCGTGATGCCGGTCCGGATCGGTCCCGAGGCCGCGGTCGACCCCTACGGCCATGCGAGCGACGCCTATCAGGCCGAGCCCGCCTTCGCCGACCTGTTCGCGGCCTCGCTCGGCCAGCTGATGGGCCGCTTCGAGGGCTGCCGGCCGCAGTTCCGCGAGCGCCGCAACGGCGGCATCTGCGCCTTCACCCCGGACAATCTGCCCGTGCTCGACTGGGTGCGCGACAACGTCTACCTGATCGCCGACAGCGGCCACGGCTTCAAGATGACCGGGATCGGCAAGCTCCTCGCGCGCCACATCGCCCGGGGCGACAAGGTTGCTGAGCTGCAGCCCTTCGCCTTCGAGCGCTACGCCGCCGGGCGCACCTTCGGCGCCCACAACAGCAACTCGCCCTGGGTCTGAGCCGCCCCGGGGCGACAATGAAGATTCGCCCGAGGGTGACAGATGAAGATTCGCCCGAGGGTGACAGATGAAGATTCGTCCGAGGGTTGACAGATGAAGACGCGCTGTCCGGCCCGCGCTCGCACATGGTCAGCTGCCGCAGGTGGTGAGGTGAGCGCGCATCACGCCGATGCCCGCAGCACGGTCATGAAGTTGTCGTAGAGGCGCCGCGCGACCCGGTTGAACTCTGCCATGTGCGCGGTTGCCTGCGCCTCGAAGGCGGGGAGAGCGTCGGCGCCCAGCGTCCGCCGCAGGGCCTCGGCATAGGCCGGGACCTCCGCCCACTCGGCCACGGTCAGCGGCGTGATCTCGATGTGGTACTGCAGACCGAAGGCGCGTGCGCCGACCTGGATCGCCTGCACCTCGGATTGCGCCGAGCGCGCGAGCACCTGTGCGCCCTCGGGCGGACGCCTGACCTCGGCGCCATGCCACTGCAGACACGGCTGCCGCGCCGTCAACCCCTCGAACAGCGGACTGCTCCGCCCCGCCTCGGTCAGTTCGATCTCCAGGACGCCGACCTCCGGCTGCCCCGGCGCCACCTCGCCGCCGAGGGCGTCCGCCAGCAGCTGGTGGCCGAGGCAGACGCCTAGGAATGCCATGCGCCGCTCGAGCACCGCCTCGCGGATCGCGGCCTTCTCGGCGATGAGCCAGGGGTGCCGCTCCTCTTCCCACACGTCCATGGGCCCACCCATGACCCAGAGCGCGTCGTACCCCGCGAGGTCGGGGATCGACTCGCCGGCGTCGAGCTCGACCGCCCGATACCGAAGCCCGTCCGCTGCCAGGAAGTCGCGGAAGATTCCGGGGTGCTCGATCGGGATGTGCTGGAACACCAGTACGAGCGGCTCAGCCATGGCGCGCCGCCCCCGCAGCGCCTCGAGACCGATCGGGTGGCCGTGGAACTCGGCCATGGCGTCGAGAAGGCAGTCCCACATGAACTCGGCCGATGCCGCATCGCCGAGCAGGTTGAACACCGGCAGCTCGCCGAGACAGGCGCGGATGACGATGGCGTTGCTGCGTGCCACTGAGGTCTGCGCGATCGCGAGGTCGGGGAAACGGTCGAGGCGCAGGTCGACGCCGCAGATCTTGGCGAACATGGCGGCAAGCGCGCCATTCGCCCGTCGCACCGCCAGATTGGGCGGCGCCATCTCCACGCCTTGCGCCTCGAGCACCGGGATCGCCCTGGCGCCCTTGAAGCCGGTGCGCGGCAGGGGCGAGAGTCTGGAGTCGACACCGAGATGCTTGTTGACCTCGGCCCGCCAGCGGGCGGTGCGCAACGCCGCGTCGGTGTGCGCGAGCGTGAGGTGGCCGCGTTCGGCGTACATCAGGTTGATGTCGAGCTCGATCGACAGGCCGCGCCACAGCTCGACCGATTCCTTGTAGAAGGCGACCCCCTCCGGCGTCAGGTAGTTGGCGGCGATGATCGTGGTGTTGCGCGCGGTGTTGCCGCCGCCGAGATAGCCTCTCTCGAGCAGGGCGACATCGGTGATGGCGGTGGCTGCTGGCCAGGTAGTAGGCGGCGGCGAGGCCATGCCCGCCGCCGCCGATGATCACGACGTCACAGGTGCGTCTGAGCTCCGGCCGGGGCGGGAAGTGCCCCTCGATCGGATGCTGGCCGTGCAGTCCGTACTTGAGCAGCGCCCACGGCATCTACGACTCCCGAAACTTACGACGGCTGACGCCACGATTTCGGCCGCAGGATATCCGCATGCCGGGGTGAACCGGAAGTGGGCCGGCACGCAGCCGGCCGTTCATGCCCCCGGCGCGCGAGGCGCGGCGCCCCTAGAACCGCTCGACGGGACTCTCCGCCTCGACCGCCTTTTCCAGATTGCCACCCTGGCGTAGCAGCCGCGCTTCGTCGTCGAGCTGCCTGTTCTCCGCACGGATCTGCAGGATGTGCCAGCCGATCCAGGCGATGAACGCGACCAGGACCATGAAACCCTCCCACCCGACGAACGGGTAGAGGGGGCCGATGTCGAGCATGTTGCCCGACCAATCGGTGAAGTTGCCGGTCGTCATAGGATGTCCTCCAATTCCAGAATCATTCGGCCGGCGCGGGGCGACGTCCCGCCTCGACCGTCACGGCGATGATCTCCTGGTCCTCCTGCAGGACGATGGCCTGGCTGTGGTAGTCGAGGCCGGCAAGCTCGACCTCGCGCGGCACCCGCAGGAGGCCGAACATCTTGAGGATGGAGGCGAGGATGTAGCCGGGGACGAAGCCCAGCACCCAGAACATGATCACGGCGCCGATGAACTGGCCCCAGGGCGTGACCGCGGCCCAGGGCTGTTCGTGGCCCAGTAACGCGTCCGGCGAAGAGGGATAGCCCCACAGCACGAACCCCGCCGCAACGACGCCGAGGAAGCCGGCATAGCCATGCACGGCGACTGCGCCGACGGCGTCGTCGATCTTGAAGCGCCGTTCGACCCAGTAGTGCATCCTGTAGATGATCGCGACGATGATGACAGCGATCAGGAATGCCTGGATCGGATGATAGAGATCGTTGCCCGCAGAGGCGGCGATGACGCCGGCGAGCCCGCCCGAGAAGGTCCAGAATGGGTCGCCCTTCGAGATGAGATAGGCGACCATCAGCCCGCCGCACAGCGCCAGGATGAAGTTGAAGGTTATGGCGGAGAGCGTCGTCGGCTGCAGGTAGATGTTGGTCGCCGAGTAGAAGACCCCGTCGCCCGCCTGTACGTCGTAGATCGGAATGTTGCAGGCCGCATAGAAGCCCCAGAATCCGGTGTAGATCAGGAACAGGCCGATGCAGACGAGCCAGGGATTCTGCGGCGGGATGTTGCGCGGCGTGCCATCGGCTTTGAACTTGCCGATGCGGGGTCCGAGAACGATCAGCACGGCGAGGGCGGTACCTCCGGCGATGGCGTGGACGACGCCGGAGGCATAGGCATCGTGATAGCCGAGATACCTGACCATCCAGCCGGAGGGGTGCCAGCCCCAGGCCGCATCGATGATCCAGGTCACGGAGCCGAGCATGACCGCGACCAGCCAGAAGGCGCCCGACCTCATGCGCTCGATGATCGAGCCCGAGACGATCGACGCGGTCGTCCAGGAAAACAGCAGGAATGCCGCCCAGAAGACGCCGTTGAGCCGTGCCCACAAGGCGGTGTCCGCCTCGGTCAAGCCGGCGCTCACCGGCTTCCCGCCCATGTGCGCGCCCATCAGCTCGCTCCAGGGCGTGGCGAACGGTGCGGCGACGACCGCGCCGAACGGCCAGCCATTGACCATGGACGAGTAGAGCCACCAGCCGAACAGATAGAAGGTGATGCCAACGACGGGAATCACCATCGTATTCTTCAGCAGGGTGGAGAGGTGGTTCTTGCGCCTGGAGACGCCGACTTCATAGGTGCAGAAGCCGACGTGGATCAGAAACATGATGACCACGGTGATCCAGTAATAGAACTCCGTGAACAGTACATTCAGGGCGGTTGGTAGATCGTACATTTTGCTTCCCTTCTTTCCCACCCTTGTTCGCCTGATGTCGACGCGGGTGGGTGGCGGGAGCCACCGGGGCCGGGATCACGATACGCGCTGTCCATCGTCGGGTCGCTACAACCGGTCATCGCCCCGAGCGGTGCGATGCCGATGCAGCCGGCGATTGCCGACCCGACACGAGGAGGCGTCCTCATCGCATTCCTCTCCTGTGTGGCGCCTCCCGCCGGGGCGCTTCTTGCCTTGCCGTCGCCGTGCGTGCGGCATCTAGACCTTTAGCCTACCAATGCAACGCCGCTGTAGGCAAGCGGTACGAGGGCCTCAGCGCCGCGGGGGCCGCCGGCTAGCGCTACCCCGGGCGCGCGTCGGCGCCCAGCAGGTCGCGCCGCGCCTTGTCCAGGTGCTGGTCGATACAGCGCACGGCCGCGGCAATGTCGCGGCGCCGGATCGCCTCGTACAGCGTGCGGTGCTGCGCGTTGTACAGGTCGATGTTGTCGCGGGTCAGGATCTTGCGCTTCATCTCGCCCCACTGCGCGTGGCCACGCACGGCGTTGATCTGGCGGTACAGCCAGACCATCAGCGGATTGTCGGTCGCTTCCGCAAGCGCCAGATGGAACCGTTCGTCGGCGTTCGAGAACACCTCCTGGTCGGCGGCGCAGCCCTCCAGCGCCGCCAGCGCGTCGGCGAGCGCGTCGAGATCGCGTGCCGTGGCGTGCGCCACTGCCATCCGCGCCATGTGCGGCTCGACCGCCTGGCGCACCTCGATCAGCTGCAGCGGGCTCGTGTTCTCGGCGACCCGCCCTTCGCCCGGCTCGGCCGGGTGGTTGACGAAGGTGCCGCTGCCGATCCGGCGCGTGACCAGCGCCATCTCCTCGAGCTGCCGCAGCGCCTCGCGCACGGTGCTGCGCGACGTGCCGAAGTGCTCGGCCAGGTGGCGCTCCGCCGGCAGGCGTTCGCCGTGCGCGTGCGTGCCCTTGAGAATGGCTTCGTGCAGCCGAGCAGCGATCGCCGCCGCGCCGCGCGCCGTGGTCCGCGGCAGTTTGGCATCCACCATCAGGCACCTTCCCGCTGGCCTACAAGATAGCACGCGCCGTACCAATGCAAACCAATCTCGGGCGCTGGCGAAAATTGGTTTGAATGACCGCCGCCGCTGCTTCAGTATGGGCCTCGTAGGGGAGCGAGGCGACCAACCGCTTGGCGCCCAGCGAGAGGCATCGGGATGGCTCTTCGGGCTGGCGTGAAATACGTCGTGATCGGCGCTGGCGTGCACGGTTTGAGCACGGCGTACCACTTGGCGCTCGCCCTCAAGGCGAAAGGTCGCGGCAGCGGCGCCGACATCCTGGTCATCGACAAGACGGGCATCGCCGCCGGCGCGTCCGGGATCGCCTGCGGCGTCATCCGCAACAATTACTATCAGCCGGCGATGCGCGAGCTCATGGCGCACTGCGTCGAGGTCTGGGAGCGCGATCCCGAGGCGTACAGCTACCACCCGGTCGGCTATATGCAGATCAGCCCGGAATGCATGCGCGAGCAGGTCGGCACGATCTACCAGCAGCAGCGGGCGATCGGCTACGAGTCGACCTTCGTCGAAGGTGCCGCCGCGTCCGAGCGCTACATGAAGGGCCTTTTCGACGACTGGCAGGCGCAAGGCATCACCTCGGTCCTGCATGAGAAAAAGGGCGGCTACGCCAACAACATCAGGAGCATGTACGGCCTCGCGGGCAAGGCCGAGGCCGAAGGCGTACGCATCCTCAGCCGCGTCCGGGTCACCGGCTTCGAGCGCGGCAGCAACTCGGGAGCGGTGACCGGCGTCGTGACCGAGCGGGGCACGATCCGATGCGAGCAGGTCGTGGTCGGCGTCGGCCCCTGGATCAAGCAGGTCTGGGACAGCTGGAGCCGCCCAAGACGGTGACCATCAAGGGCGCCGACGACACGCGACACGACGGGGTCCCGATGTGGGCCTACTGGTCGTTGCAGGAGGGTACGCTCGGGGTCGATCCGGACCTGCAGAAGACCAACGACGGCGCGATGCCGCCGGTGATCCACGTCGACACCGACGCGCCGCTCTACTCGGACGTCGACGGCTCGCTGATCACCGAGGAGCTTTGGGGCATTTACTACAAGCCCGACTTCCACTTCGGCGGAGTCCAGGGCGGCGCCATGCCCTACCGGATCGAGACGCCGCCGGACGAGGTCCAGGTCGACCCGTATGGGCCGGACAGCCCCGATTTCATTGTCGGGGACGCGTTCGCACACATGTGGTGCTCGGCGCTGGCGCACTGTCAGAAGCGCTTCATGGGCCAGATCGGCTCCTACAAGAAGGAGCCGACCGGCGGCATCGGCTGCTTCACGCCCGACAGCTTCCCGGTGTTCGACCGGTTCTGCGAGAACGTCTACGTCATCGCCGACAGCAATCACGGCTACAAGATGATCGGCGTCGGCGAGCTGGTCGCCAAAGAGCTTCTGGGCGAGACGAGCCGCCTGCTCGAGCCGTTCCGCTTCGCGCGCTACGCCGAGGGCCGGCTGCACCCGACCTCGAACAGCCCGTTCCCCTGGAGCTGACGCGTCCGACCGCAACGATGATGCGAGGAGCCCTCAGACCATGACCGATCTCGAAGCGTACGTCGAAGCGCCGGGTCGCGCGGAGCTGGTCGAGGAGGTGCGCCGGCAGATCGACGCGCTTGGCATCACTTACATCTACTACCAGTTCATCTCGGTGACCGGTCGCGTGGTCGGCAAGGGCATTCCCGCCGACCATTGGGAGCGGACCGCGGCACGCGGCTTTCAGCTGGTCTATGGCGCGACCGCGAACCTATTTGTTGACCGCCACCGCAACTACATCGGCTACGGCCCGGAGGCCTCGGAGCTGATCGGCATTCCCGACCCCGAGACCTTCGTGCAGCTGCCCTGGGACAAGCGAGTCGGGCGCGTCTTCTGCACCTGCTTCCGGAACCGCGAGGAGGACGAGAACCCCGGCGGGTTCCTCAGCTCGGACTGCCGCGGCAATCTGCGCCGTTTTCACGAGCAGTTCCAGGTCAAGCACGGCATGCATCTGCGCATGGGCACTGAGCCGGAGATGATGTGGCTGAAGAAGGACGCGAACGGCAGACCGGTCGGCGGCTTCTCCAAGCCCTACTGCTACCACATCGACCAGTTCGAGAGCCTGCGCCCGGTTTGCATGCAGGTGATCGACTACGCCCGCGCCATGGGACTCGACATGATCCAGGGCGACCACGAGGACGCGCCGGGCCAACTCGAGCTCAACTTCACCTTCGACGAGGCGCTGCGCAACTGCGACCGCCTGACCACTTACCGCCAGATCTGCGCGCAGGTAGCGCGCGAGCACGGCCTGATCGCCTGCTTCATGTCGAAGCCGTTCATGGGCGTCTCGGCGTCGGGCTGCCACACCAACATTTCGCTTTGGTCGGGCGGCGAGGACCAGCTCAATCCGCTCGGCCACGACCCGCTGCCGGGGCTGGAGGGCTCCTGGACCTACCTCTCCGGCGGCGAGAACCATTTCATGCCGGACGATGCGGTGCATCCCAAAAAGCCGGGACCGGTCGGCCTCAACTGCATCGGCGGCGTGATCGAGCACCTGCCGGCGCTGACCGCGCTGGGCTGCTCGACCGTGAACTCCTCCCGGCGTCTGTGGGATACGGGCTTCTGGGCGCCGGTTTACGCCGACTGGGGCTATCAGAACCGGACCTGCGGCCTGCGCGTCTCCGCGCCCGGGCGTTTCGAGTACCGCGCCGTCGACAGCATGATGAACCCGTACCTGCTCGCCTCCGGCCTGCTCATGGCGTTCGACGACGGCCTCGAGCAGACGCTCGACCCGGGCGAGCCCGAGAGCCGCAACATCTATGCCGCGCTGGCGGCGGGCAAGGAGGTCGACAAGCTGCCGCTCACACTCGGTGAGGCGCTGCACCGCCTCGAGCACGACCCGGTCATCAGGAAGGCGCTGCCTGACGAGATGTACCGCGAGTTCATGCACTACAAGCGCGACGAGTGGGAGAAGGTCCTCGCCACCGTCACCGAGTGGGACGTCCAGACTTACCT
>JBKPDM010000132.1:0-6866 GCA_046727895.1 Pseudomonadota bacterium
GAACTGGCGAAGTGCTAGAGCAGCCACCCCGCTCGGCCTAACCGATCTTCGACAGTTGGGATCGGCAGGAGGCGCTGAGAGCCGCAGATCGACTAGGGTTGTGGGTAGCCGACCATCCGCGGCCGCGTGTTTTGCTCCTGCCTCGCTCTCGTCCTCAAGGCCGAGCTGGAGCAACGCATCGCGGCGCGCGGTTGCGGCGGCTCATGGCTCGAGATTCGCGCGACCTCGACTCCCTGACCGAGACCGAGATCGTCCATGACGGCAGGCTCTTCTTCGTCCGCGCAGCCCCGCGCGCCGCCGCCAGCCTCGCGCTCCGCGCCGTCAGCGTTGCCCCGCCCTTGCGGCCCAGCGCCAGCGACTGATCCCTCTCGCGCAAGGTAGTGCCAGCTGCGCCCCCGGCGCAGATTGCAGTTCTCGTTCAGCTAATTAACAAAAGGCCACTGTCGAAGATCGGCCTAACGCGACAAGTCGCCCACCCCCTGCGGACTCCGCCGATCTGCGGTTAGCCGACGATCTCCGCCGCGGGCCTCACCGCAACTAACCGCGACTTACGAGACCTCACCCCACTTCGGTCGGGCGGAGGCGTAACTAAAGCCACGTTTGAAGGCCCGGCTTCTTCCGCCCCTTCGAGGTCTGCCGCGGCCGCTCCGTGCCCAAGGACCAGCGCTTGGAGACAGGATTGTCCGACCCAGTAACGTGGAGTGGGCCCATGCCAGTCTGCACAATCGGGATCATCGGCGCCGGCACCATGGGCAGCGGCATCGCCCAGGTCGCGGCGACCGCCGGCTTCAACGTAGTCCTCATCGACGTCAGTGAGGCGGCAGTTGATAAGAGCGTCGCATCGGTCGCACACAACCTCGACCGACTTGTCACCAAAGGGAAGATGTCGGCGACGGACAAGGATGCCGCGCTGGGACGGATCACCCGATCGGTAGCGTACGATGCACTCCGGCCGGCCGACATCGTGATTGAGGCCGCAACCGAGAATACCGAGCTCAAGCTCAAGATCCTCAAGCAGATCGACCCGCTCGTTCGCCCCGACGCGATCGTCGCTTCGAACACGTCCTCGGTCTCAATCACGAAGCTCGCGTCGGCGATTTCTCACCCGGATCGCTTCATCGGGATGCACTTCTTCAACCCGGTGCCGCTGATGGGGTTGGTCGAGATCGTGCGCGGTCTCCAGACCAGCGACGCCACCCACGACGTCGTCGAAGCGCTGGCAGAGAGATTCGGCAAATGTCCGATCACCGTCAAGAATTCGCCGGGTTTCGTCGTCAATCGCATCCTGCTGCCGATGCTGAACGAGGCGTTCTTCGTGCTCGCCGAGGGCGACGCGAACCCGACGGAGATCGATGACGGGATGAAGCTCGGCTGCAACCACCCGATCGGCCCGCTCGCGCTGGCCGATCTCATCGGGCTCGATGTGCTCCTCTCGGTCATGCAGACGATCCACGACGAATTCGGGGATTCGAAATATCGCCCGGCGCCGCTCCTGAAGGAGTTGGTCGCCGCGGGCTATCTCGGGCGCAAATCCAGACGCGGCGTCTACCGGTACTGAGATTCGCAGGCCAGGACCGGCCGGAACGAACCTGCCGGTGCTGCCGGAATCGAGAGAAGGTCTCCAATGTCAGAAGTCGCGTTGGCCGGCGGCTGTGCACCCGCATCTGCTTCAGTGGCGGTCCGGGTAGTCCCGGCGGATGGGTTGGGCCAGACCGTGACCGGCGAAATCCCGAAGGGCGCCAACGTCGACGCTCAACAAGGATCCAAGGTCGTCATCGGTGAGCCCCTCTCTGCCAGTGAGAGCGGGGCGGACGGGCGGACAAGCAAGCCCGGCCCGGCCCGGCAACCCCGCCGGTTCAAGGCTGAGCCGGACATTGGCACGGCCGCGGCGCTCATCGGCCCGAGATGGATTCCTTGGCTCTTCGCCGCCAAGACGACCGCCTCGGGCCTGCTCGCACTGCTCGTCGCCTTCACCTTCAATCTCGATCAGCCGAGATGGTCGCTGATCACGGTCTTCATCGTCGCGCAGCCCCAGAGCGGGCTCGTCCTGGCGAAGAGCTTCTATCGGATCATTGGCACACTGGTCGGCGCCGCCGGCGCGCTGCTCCTGGTCTCTCTGTTCGCTCAGGAGCGGGTCCTGTTCCTCGGCACCCTTGCCATCTGGATCGGGCTCTGCACCTTCGCCTCGAAGTATGCGCGGAACTTCGCCTCCTATGGCTTCGTCCTGTCCGGTTACACGGTCGCAATCGTCGGAATTCCGGGCGCCCTCGAACCGGGCAACGCGTTCTTCATCGCGGAGGCGCGCGTCACCGAGATCTCGCTCGGCATCATCGCGACCGCCGCGATCAGCCACCTCATCCTGCCCGTGTCGCTCGCCGACGCCTTACGTCGCGCTGTGGCAACCGGCCGGGCGGAGCTCGCCGACTACGCAGCGGCGCTGCTTGGGGGCCTTGACACCACCTCGCTGCGGGCCAAGCTCCTCGGTCAGGTGATCGCGATCGAGCACCTGCGTGCATCGGCGATTTTCGAAGACCGCGCAATCCGGGACCGCAGCGGCGCCCTTCGGCAGCTCGACATCGCGCTGCTCGGCGTCGTGGACATCGCGTATCTCCTCGGTCGATCGCTGGACTGGCTGCGGCGCGGCGGCGCCGTGATCGGCCCCGGGCTCGATGGAGCCGTGACCAGAGCAGCAGCCGCTGTCGACCTCTGGCGTAGCGGCAGGCTCGATGCGGCCGGGTTGAGCCGGCGCTTCGTGCGGGCGAGCGCCAGGCTGCCTCTCGCTCGGCAGCTTTACTGGGACCCGCTCGTGTCGGATGGGGAGGTCATCCGGGCTGCCGCCGTGATCGGGCGGCTGCGCGAATTCTTCGCCGCGTTCGTGGCTTTCGCCGAAGCATACGAAGCCTTCCTGTCGCGGGAGCCCCAGCCGGTACGAGCGCCTCGCTTCGCCGTCTCGAACGATCGCGCCAGCGCCGTCTGGGCAGGGCTGCGGGCGGCGCTGGCACTGCTCCTCGTCAGCCTGTTCTGGATCTTCGCCGATTGGCCGAGCGGGGAGATTGCGGCCATCCTCGCGGCGGTGGCGACGGCGCGGGTTGCCACGATGGAGCCCGCCGTGCCGATCGCGATCGGCGCGACATTGGCAATCGTCCTTGCAATTGTCCCGTCCTTCATCCTGATCGAGGTACTGCTCCCACACGCCTCGGGTTTCCCGATGTTCGCCCTGGCGGTCGCTCCGATGGTGTTTTGCTGCGCCTATCTGATGGCGCACGAGAAGACGGCGATTTTTGGGTTCGTCGGCGGCCTCTACTTCGCCTACGCCGCCAGCTTTCAGGACCGCATGGCCTATGATCCCGTCGGTTTCCTCAATATCTCGATTGCGGCCGCCCTGGCTATTGCGACCTGCGGCCTGCTGTACGCGATCGTTGCTCCCGAGACGCCGCAGGCGGCATGCCGCCGCTTCGTCCGCGCGGCACGAAAGGCGTTCGAGCGGATCGCCCGCCGGCCGGGGATCAGGCTCCCCGAGTTCGAGACCTCCATCACGGATGCACTGGATCAGCTGCGCCACGGACTCCGGCCCGATCGGGGTGAGGACGCCGCCGCGGTCGAGGCCGCCATCGCTCTTCTGGGCGCCGGACGCGAGCTGATCCGGGTTCGGGACGGCGGACGGCCGACGCCCGCCGGTATGGAAGTGGAGGCCGTGCGTTTCCTCGCCACCAAGCAGAGGCTGCCGCTCGATCGCGCGCGGCGCGCTGCACAGGACGCCTCAGTCACCTGCCTCGCGGAGTTGCGCGACGACCGGCTCGGCGTGGCGGACGCGCGGGCGGCCGAGCGGGAGATGGTCGCGTTTGCCGCCATCGGCGACGAACTCGAGCGCGGCGGTGAGCTTGTCCTCGATGGGACATCGAAGGGAGTGCAAAGGCATGTTGCGTGAGGTTGCGCTCTTCGGAGCGCTTGCACCGTCGCTCCTGCTCTACTTCCTCGTCGCGATAGTGCTATTCATCGTCATCGACTGGCCGCTGGCCCGCCTGGGCGTCTATCGCTTCCTGTGGCATCCGCCACTCGCTCGCTTCGGGCTTTTCCTCTGCGTCTTCTCCATGCTTGTGCTTTTGACGAGACCTTGAGGTGGCCGCGATGAAGACCCTGGGAGGTGTGATCGCCACGCTTCTGATCCTGGCGGCTGGTTGTGTCGGCGCCTACGAACTTTGGAACTATTACATGTACTCGCCTTGGACGCGTGACGCGAGAGTACGCGCGGACGTGGTCACGATCGCGCCTGACGTGGCCGGGTTCGTGACCGACCTGCGGGTCAAGGACAACGAGTTCGCCCACAAGGGCGACATCCTCTTCATTCTCGATCAGGAACGTTACAAGCTGGCCCTGGCTACGGCGGATGCAAATGTGGCGAGCCGCCAGGCAGAGATGCTCATGCGGCAGAGCGATGCCGAACGGCGCGCCACAATCACGAGCGGTGCGATCTCGACGGAGTCCAAGGAGGACGCCGGACACGTGGCGGCCGCGGCGACCGCGGCATACCAGGAGGCCGTGGCGGACCAGGGGACGGCCCGCCTCAACCTCGAGCGAACCGTCATCCGGGCCCCCGTCAACGGGTTTGTCACGAACCTGACGCTCGTCATTGGCCAGTACGCGGCCGTCGGGACCAAGGTGATGGCGCTGATCGACGCCGACTCCTACCGCGTCGAAGGTTATTTCGAGGAGACCAAGCTCCCCGTCATCAAGCCGGAAGACCGGGTTGAGATTTACCTGATGAGCGGCGGACCTGCCTTGCAAGGGCACGTCGTGAGCATCAGCGCTGGCATCACCGACCGCGACGACACGAGCGGCCCGGAGCTCCTGGCGAATGTAACCCCGACCTTCGAGTGGGTTCGGCTCGCGCAGCGCATCCCCGTACGCATTCACATCGACGACGTCCCCGAGGGCGTGCGCATCAGCTCGGGCATGACCTGCACGGTCGTCGTGGCCGCGCCCGTCCGCGAATGGGCGATCACATTCCTCATCAGAACGACCGTGTCGCGCATCAGAAATGGGTTCGCCCGGCCGGTGCCGGCCGCGGACATCGAATGATTGGCCCGCCATGGACAGAGATTTCGCGCGTGATCGCCTGCGGCCTCGTCGGTGGCACGGGCGGCGCTCCGGCCCAGACGCACGTCGCACAACCGCCGCTGGTGTGGAGAAGGCAGTTCCTGCACGACGAAGCGAGGATAAGATGATCGATCTGCCGCCCGAGGCTGGCGCAAAGCCCACGACCACAAGCAGCAATCCGCATCAGCAACAGAGCCAGAATCCCACACCCGAGATCTACGAGCTGCTGCTGGGCAAGGCGTTCGACCTCCCGCACGTCGAGCGGCGAGCTTCCGCCATCTCGGTGCCTGGTGCGCAGGCGCTGTGGCTGGCCGAGGAGGTCGCGAGCGCGCCCGCGGAAGCGTTTCTGATCGGACGCGAGTTTGCCCACGTCCACCCGCCCTACGACGGCAGCATGCACATGATGCTGCCGCCCGAGGCGGTCGACGAGATGTTGGCGAAGGGTTGGGGGGAGCCGCACCCCATGGCGCGCCGCGGCCTGATCCCGCCGACCGCGGTCATGGTGTATGCGCCGCGCGACGCGGCCGAGATCGAGGTCATCCTGCGGGTGATCGGTGTCTCGTACCGCTTCGCCTGCGGCGAGAAGCCGGCTGTGTGAACTGCAACCTCGCGCTCTCGCGTCTCTCTATTCCACCACCTCGAGGGCGAACCAGGTGAGCTCGTCGGCGGCGACGTTCTTGGTGCCGCCGGAGGTCTGACGAGCGATGAACTCGAAGTAGTCGCCGGGCGTGACGTCGACCACGGCGCTGCCGATGCTCTGGACGCCCGCATCGCCCTCATCGCTCTCCCGGCGCTGGCGAACTGGGTATGGCGCAGGCCGATGCGGCGCAGGGCCTCGAGCAGCACGTACGCGAAGGAGGCGAACCACAGACGCAGCTGATTAGCGTGCATGGTCGCTGCGGACGTGCGGTCGGCGAACAGATCGAGCTGCTTGCCGCTCCGGGGCGACTACCAAAGTCGCCCCTGGGAGCCAGGCAAGCTTTGATCCGATTCTCGACCTCGCCGCGGGCGCAGTACACGTCCTCGTAGAGGGTGCGGGCGTCGATCTCGGCGGCGCTGAGCGAGGTTACGACGAAACGCGGATTTGGCCCCTTGGGCAGGTGCTCAGCCTTGGCGACGACGCGCCGCTCGCGGCTCCAGCTGTCCAGCGTGCGCCAGCCGAAGTCAGCGAAGCGGCGGACCGGGCCGCCCTGAGCCAGGCTTTCCAGCTCGGCCGCGACTAGGTCGTCGGCGATCGCGCCGACCAGGCGTTCGTTGCGCGCAAGGCCGAAGACGTAGTCGACGCCGTGCGCCTCGCACCACGCCATCAGTTCGTCCCGGGCAAAGCCCGAATCAGCGCGCAGGACGATCTTCACCCGCGGCCAACGGGCGCGGATCTGGCCAATGATGCGGGCCACTTCATCCTTGGCGCCGGCGGACGCATCGAGGTTCGAGCGCCGGAGCTTGGCCGCCAGCAGATGCCGGCCGCAGAACACGTACAGCGGCAGATAGCAGTAGCAGTCCCCCCCGGTCGGCCCTTGGGCCGCCGGAGGGCAGGCTCCATAGCCGTGGAAGAAGCGGCCTTCCTGATGCCCGTGCAGAGGATCGTCCGTGGCGTCCAGGTCGAGAATGATCTCCTTGGCCGGCGTCTTGTGCGCCTCGAGGAACAGGTCGACGAACAAGCCTTCGATCGCCGCCGCGTCGTGACCGATCTTGTGGTACTGGCTCGGCACCAAGGGCGCGTGCTCGAGCCGGTTGAGGGTGCTCTTGCCGGCGAGCGGCGCGCAGTC
>JBKPDM010000133.1:0-17935 GCA_046727895.1 Pseudomonadota bacterium
GTCTCGGGGGCGGTGCGGGCGAGCGCGGCCGCGAAGCGACGCACCGCCTGCGGATCGCGGCCCGAGACGATCAGCGCCGCGAGGCGGCCGAACGGCGGCATGCCGGCCTCGCGACGTTCTGCCAGCTCCTCGGCGTAAAAGCGCTCCTTGTCGCCCGCCGCCAGCGCCTGCATGACCGGATGCTCGGGCAGATGGGTCTGGATAAAGACCCTGCCCGGCTGCCGGGCCCGCCCGGCCCGGCCCGAAACCTGGTAGAGGAGCTGGAACTGGCGCTCGGCCGCCCGAAGGTCACCGCCTGAAAGACCGAGATCGCCGTCGACCACGCCGACCAAGGTCAGGTCGGGGAAGTGATGGCCCTTGGCGATGATCTGGGTGCCGATCAGCACATCCAGCTCGTGGTCGTGCATGGCCTTGAGCAGACGGGCCGCTTCGGCCGGGCTGGCCGGATTGTCGCTGGTCAGGACCGTGAGGCGGGCGTCCGGCAGTAAGGTCCTCACCTCCTCCGCCAGACGTTCGACGCCCGGGCCGCAGACGACCAGAGCATCGACCGTGCCGCAGGCCGGGCAGTGGTCGAGCAGCGCACGGCCATAGCCGCAATGATGGCAGAGCAGGCGCTGACGCAACCGGTGGGTCACCAGCCAGGCGCTGCAATTGGGGCAGCGCAGCCGATGGCCGCAGGCCCGGCAGAGCGTGAGCGGCGCGAAGCCGCGCCGGTTCAGGAACAGGAGCGCCTGCTCGCCGGCGGCGAGGGTGGTGCTGAGCGTGGCACGAAGCTCTGGTGCCAGCCAGGCGCCGGGCGGCGGCCGATCCCGGCGCAGATCGATCAGCGCGACCTCGGGCATCGCTGCCCCGCCGTGGCGCGCAGGCAGCAGGAGCGCGTCCGGCATCCGGACGTCGGCCGGCGCCTCGGCGATCCGGCCGAACGTCCAGGCCGTGTCCAGCGCCGGGGTCGCCGAGACCAGGATCGCGGGGCAGGCCTCGAAGCGCGCCCGCGCGATCGCCATGTCACGGGCATGGTAGGGGACGCCGTCCTCCTGCTTGAAGCTTGCGTCGTGCTCCTCGTCGACCACGACCAGGCCGAGGTCGGGGAGCGGCAGGAACAGGGCCGAGCGTGCGCCGATCACGATCGGCTCCCGGCCCTCGGCAATCCGCTGCCAGGCGCGCCGGCGCGCCGCCGCCCCGAGCTCCGAATGCCAGACCGCGGGCGGCCGGCCGAAGCGCCGGGCGAAGCGTTCGAGCACCTGCGAGGTCAGGGCGATCTCCGGCAGCAGCACCAGGACCTGCCGGCCGCGCTCCAGGGCGGCCGCGGCGGCCTCGAGATACACTTCAGTCTTGCCGGCGCCCGGCACGCCCTCGAGCAGGGTGACGCCGTGGCCGCCGGCGACCCTCTCGCACAGAGCCCGGGCGGCCTCGGCCTGAGCGGCAGACAGCGCGATCGCTTGCCCAACGGAGCCGTGCGGCGGGTCGTCGGCCGGCGCCGGCATGGGCGTCGGCACCAGGAGACCGGCCCCGGTCATCGCCTGGACGACGCTCGCGCTGACCCCCGCCTTGCGGGCGATCTCGGCGGCGGTCCGGGGCTTGCGATCGCCAAGCGTCTCGAGCACCCGCAGGCGCCGGGCGCTCAGACCGGGTGACCGCTCGGCGCCCGCGGCCGGCAGCAGGCCGAGTCTTGGCGTTGGCGGCTCGAGCGCGGCGGGGACGGCGATCGCCAGCTTCAGGGCGCTGCCGAGCGGCGCGAGGCTGGTCGCGGCCACGTGCTCGATCAGCTGACGGAGCGGCCGACGCATGGGCGGCGCCTCGAGGCGCCGCGTGATCGCGCGCAGGCGTGAAGTCGCCACCGCCTTGGCGGACGTCCTCTCCCAGACCACGCCGATCACCAGCCGGGGCCCGAACGGCACCTCGACCCAGTCGCCCGGCGCCACCCGAACGCCCTCCGGCAGGGCGTAGTCGAAGGGCTCATCGAGCGGCAGCGGCAGCAGAACGGCGAGCGGATCACTCATCGGGCGAGGGTCGCCCCCGGCGGTTCCCGCTTGCGTAAAGGCCACTGTCCAAGGCACTGTCGCCATGGCAATGTCATCGGAGATCGACGTGTCGCTGCTGCTCGCGAGCGTCCACCCGGAGGTCGCGGAGGTCGCCACCCAATGGCGCGACTGGCTCGCCCATGAAAAGCGTCAGGCGGCAGCAAGCGTCAAGGCCTACCAGACCGATCTGCGCGGTTTCCTGGCCTTCTCCGCCGAACACCTCGGCGGGCCGCCGCGCCTCGACGAGCTGAGCGCGCTCGGCGCGGCGGACTTTCGCTCGTGGCTTGCCTGGCGCCATCGCCAGGGTCTGGCGCGGACCTCGACCGCAAGGGCGCTCGCGGCGCTGCGCAGCTTCTATCGCTTTCTCGATCGCCAGCACGGGCGGCACAATCCCGCCCTGCGGGCGCTCCGCACGCCGCGCCTCACCAGGCGACTGCCGCGCCCGCTCTCGGCCGGACAGGTGCGCAAGGTCCTGGCGACGGTCCCTGAGTTCGCCCCGCCCGACTGGACCGCCAGGCGCGACGTCGCCCTCCTCCTGCTGCTCTATGGTGCGGGGCTGCGGATCGGCGAGGCGCTCGCTCTGAACCGGGCCGCCCTCGGCCGCGATCCGGGTACCTGCCGCTCGTTGACCGTCACGGGCAAGGGCGGTAAGCAGCGCCTGGTGCCGATCCTGCCCGTGGTCGCGAGCGCCCTCGAGAGCTATGTCGAGGCATGCCCGCAGGTCCTCGAGCCGCCATCGCCGCTGTTCATCGGCGCCCGCGGCAAGCGGCTGCAGCCTGCCCTGGTGCGGCGGCGGATGCAGGCGGTGCGGCGCCTCCTGGGCCTGCCCGAAAGCGCGACGCCGCACGCCTTGCGCCACAGCTTCGCGACCCATCTGCTTGCCGGTGGGGCGGATCTCAGAGTGATTCAGGAGCTGCTCGGACACGCCAGCCTGTCGACCACCCAGGGTTATACCGGGGTCGAGGGCGAGCGGTTGATGCGGTTGTATCACCAGGCGCATCCGCGCGCCTGAGGTACAGCCGATCGGTTGCCGGGGCCGATGGCACGGCCTATAGCTGCCCGCTGGCGCCGCGAGCTCTTGGACTTGACAGGCTTTGCGCATCGTCGTCGTCGTCTCGCTCCTGCTGGTCGCTTTGATCGCCGGCGGCCTTCTGGCCGTGCCGCGCCTGGTTGCCTGGGATGACTACCGCGCCGAGCTGACCGAGCGCGCCGAGGCGATCACCGGCCAGACGGTCGCGGTCAAAGGGCGGATCGGCCTCGAGCTTCTGCCGCAGCCGACCCTGACCCTCGCCCAGACCACGCTGTCGAGCCCGCCCGATCGGCCGGGTGGCGTCCTCGAGGTCGACCGGCTGGATCTCAAGCTCCAGCCCCTGCCACTCCTGCGCGGCGAGTTCAAGGTCGACGAGGTACGGCTGGTCCGCCCGATCCTCCAGCTCGAGCGATCGAGCGACACGCGCCCGACCGCCTTGGCCCTTCTGGCGAGCGGCGGCATCGCCCTGCCTCTGGCCGCGGACGGCGCGCGACGTCTCAGCGTGGTCGACGGTCGCGCTGTCCTCGATGGTATCGCGAACGCCACCGCCCGCGAAGTCCGGGACATCAACCTCGACATCGTGGCGCAGGCGTCGGGCGGCCCCTTTGCGCTCACCGGCGACTTCGTGGTCGCCGAGCAGCCGTTCCGCCTCACCGCGCAGCTCGGGGGGCTTGCGCCTGACGTCTGGAGCCCCTTTCAGCTCGAGCTGAGTGCGGCGGAAACCGGCACCGACCCGGCGAGCTTGAATTTCCGGGGTCTCGCATGGTGGGATCCGAAAGCCCCTCGACTGCGGGGCGAGCTGACGCTGGTGGGTAGCGACATTCAGGCCGACTACGCCACGTTCGAGCGCGCGTTCGGCGACGGTGCGCCGGCGACGGTGCCCTGGCTCTCCGCTCCGTTTCGCTTGGCCGGCCACCTTCGGTTCGCCGACAGCCAGCTCCAGCTCGACGAGTTGCGCCTGAAAGTCGCTGACACCGAGGCAGAGGGAAAGCTCGATCTGGACATCGCTCACCGGCCGCGGCTCGACCTTCAGCTCGATCTGCCTCGCCTCGCAGCACCCGGCACCTGGACGCTGGCCGACCTGAGCCTCGGGCCGCTCGCGGGGTTGGCGACGACGGTTCAGGGGCAAATCGACCTCGCGATCGACGCGCTCGACTATCGCCGCGCCACGATACGCCGCGTGCGCGCCAAGGTGTCGCTGTCGGGCGACGGCCAGATGACCGTCGAGCAGGCGCGCGCGGTCCTGCCCGGCCAGACGCGGATCGGCTTCACCGGGACGCTCACGGGTGGTGGCGAGGCGGCCGAGCTCAGCGGGGCGTTGACCGCGGTTTCGGATGATCTCGGCGCCGCTCTGGCGTGGCTCGATCTGCAGCCGAAGGGCGTCCCCGAAGGGCGCCTCCAGACGCTCGGCCTGGCGAGCCAGGTGGCGATCAGCAACCAGACGCTGCGCTTGACCGACGCCGACCTGCGGGTGGACGCATCGCGTCTCTCGGGGTCCCTGGCGGTCAGCCTGGGGCCGCGTAGCCAGATCGCGGCCGCGGTCGCGCTGGACCGGCTGAACCTCGACGCCTACGGGCCGGATGCCGAGCCCGCCCGCCTGATCGAGGGGCTCGCTCAGGCCTTCAACCACATCGACGCCGCCATCGAGGCCCAGGTCGGGCGCCTCACCTGGCACGATCTGCGGCTCCACGATCTCACTCTGAACGGGCGCGTCGTCGAAGGCCGACTTACGCTCACCGAACTCTCGGCCGGTGGCGACGCCGAAAGCGATGTCCGTCTGAGCGGAGACGTCGATCTCGAGCGTCGGACGTTTGACCTCGGGGCCAGGCTGCAGACCGCCCGGCCGGCGCAGCTCCTCCGGAGCCTGGGCGTCGAGCCGCCGATCGTGCTCGCCCGGCTGACCCCGGTGAGCCTGGACGGCAGGCTCGAGGGTGACGCCCGGGCGCTCGACCTGAAGCTCGAGATGCGCCACGGCCAGGCCCGCCTCGACGTCAATGGGGCGATCGACTGGTCGGGCGGCGAGCGACCGACTTATGCTTTGAACCTCGACGCCAGCCATCCCGACTACTGGACCTTGCTCGACGAGCTGGGGGTCGTCCGGGCGCCAGACGGCGAGCAGCCGGCGCCGCTCAGCCTGAGCGGCAAATTGCAGGGCAATCTGGTCGACGACGCCAACGTGGTCGGCACGGCCCGCTTCGGCGACATGAGCGTGACCGGTCGCGTCGGCTGGCAGAACACCAGCCCACGGCCGCGGATCTCGGTCCGCCTGAGCGTCGGCCAGCCGAGCCTGGAAACGCTGCTCGCGCTGGCCACCGTCGGCGGGCTGCGGCTCGCGCCCGCCCTGATGGCCCAACCTCTGGCGGGCAACTGGCCCGAGCAGCCGCTGGCGTTCGGTCGGCTCGATCAGCTCGACGCCGACATCCACGTCTCGGGCAAGGGCGGCCTCGTCGGGTCGGGGTTTGAGCTGGCCGCAACACTGGACCAGGGCAAGCTGATGATCGACCGGCTTTCGAGCGACCTCTGGAAAGGCCGGGTCGAAATTCAGGCTTCGGTCGACGGTGGCCGGCCGCTGCCGTTCATGGCGCTCGCCCTCGATCTGCGCTCGATCGATGCTGCGGCACTGGCCGCCTGGCTCGGCCTGCCGCCGGTGATCAGCGGCAGCGCCAATCTCTACGCCGAGGCGACGACCGCCGGCGATAACCTGCGCGACCTGGTCCGCGGCCTGATCGGCGATGTCAAAGTCGAACTGCGCGATGGCCGGCTGCTCGGCGATGCCCTTGCCCGACTGCGGGACGCGGAAGCGCCGGCGGCCCCGGCCTCCGCGGGGGCTGCGGCGGCCGACGCCTCGACCGACGAGGCGAAGGTGCCGAGCCTGGCCGGTCGCTTCGCTCTCAAGCGCGGCATCGCGACGGCGCAATCGGTGCAGCTCGGACTGGACGGCACCAAGGCCCAGCTGAGCGGCACGATCGACCTCCTCGTCTGGGCGGCCGATCTGACGCTGCGGCCTGAGAATGCGGCCGCTGCCGATGCCGTCGCCCTGCGTCTGATCGGCCCGCTCGATCGGCCGCAGATTCGCCTGCTCGAGCCGCCGGCGCCGCCCGTGCCCGGTCAGGCGCCCTGACCGGCGTGGTTCGCCCCCCGGTCGTCAGGCCGGGCCGAGCATCCTCTCCGGCCGGACCAGCTCGTCGAACTCCTCGGCCGAGAGCAGCCCCAAAGAGATCGCGGCTTCCTTGAGCGTCGTCCCCTCGGCGTGCGCCTTCTTGGCGACCTTGGCGGCGTTGTCGTAGCCGATCCTCGGATTGAGCGCGGTCACCAGCATCAGTGAGCCGTGCAGCAGCTCGTCGATCCGCTCGCGATTGGCCTCGATGCCGACGACGCACTTGTCGGTGAAGCTGCGCGCCGCATCGGCCAGCAGCCGGATCGACTGCAGCACGTTGTAGATGATCACCGGCTTGAACACGTTCAGCTCGAGGTGACCGGTTGCACCTGAGATGGAGACGGTGACGTGGTTGCCCATGACCTGGGCGCAGACCATGGTCATGGCCTCGCACTGGGTCGGGTTGACCTTGCCCGGCATGATCGAGGAGCCGGGCTCGTTCTCGGGCAGGCGCAGCTCGCCGAGGCCGCAGCGCGGCCCCGAACCGAGCAGGCGGATGTCATTGGCGATCTTGGTCAGGCTGACCGCCAGCACGTTCAGCGCGCCGGACAGCTCGACCGAAGCGTCCTCGGTCGCGAGCGCCTCGAACTTGTTCTCCGCGGTGACAAACGGCAGGCCAGTGATCTTGGCGACCTCCGCGGCGAAACGCTCGGCGAAGCCCGGGAAGGTGTTGAGCCCCGTGCCGACCGCCGTGCCGCCTTGGGCAAGCTCGTAGAGGCGCGGCAAGGTCGCCTTGACCCGCGCGACGCCGAAGCGGATCTGCTGGGCGTAGCCGGAGAACTCCTGACCCAGGGTGAGCGGCGTCGCGTCCTGAAGATGGGTGCGGCCGATCTTGATGACGTCGCGAAAAGCCGCCGCCTTCGCCTGGAGCGCGGCCAGAAGGTGCTCGAGCGCCGGCAGGAGCTCGTGATGCACCTGCTCGACCGCCGCAATGTGCATCGCCGTCGGGAAGGTGTCGTTGGAGGACTGACCGCGATTGACCTGGTCGTTGGGATGGACCGGCGACTTGCTGCCAAGCGGTGCGCCGAGCAGCTCATTGGCGCGGTTGGCGATCACCTCGTTCGCGTTCATGTTGGTCTGGGTGCCCGAGCCGGTCTGCCAGACGACCAGCGGGAAATGCTCGGCGAGCTTGCCGTCGATCACCTCCTGGGCGGCACGGACGATCGCATCGGCAAGACGCCGGTCGAGTTCGCCGAGGTCGAGATTGACCCGCGCCGCAGCACGCTTGACGATGCCGAGCGCCCGCACTAGGGGTGCCGGCATGGTCTCGCCGCCGATCCGGAAATTCTGCAGGCTGCGCTGGGTCTGGGCGCCCCAATAACGATCCGCCGGGACCTCGATCGGGCCGAAGGTGTCGGTCTCAACGCGCATTCGCTTGTCGCCCGTCATGGTCGCACCCGTGGCTGAACATCGCGGCGTCGATCAAGGCGCGAGGCCCGGGGCCTGTCAATCGTCCAGACGCGGCGGCTCTGTTATCTTTTGCGGAAGCGATCCAGGGCGACGACTTCGGCGCCCTCGGTCGGTTGCGCGTCCTCTTCCGGGCCCGCCGCCGCCACCTCCGCGAGCGGCGCGGATGTCGCGCCGCGCCCGGCCGTCGACGGTACGTTCTCCGGCACTCCGGCGACGTTGAACTGCAGGCCGAACTCGACGCTCGGATCGGCGAAGACGCTGATCGCATCGAAGGGAACCTCGAGCCGGTGCGGCAGGTCGGCGAAGCTCAGCGTCACGCCGAAGCCGTCCTCGCGCACCTCGAGCTCCCAGAACTCGTACTGAAGGACGATCGTCATCTCGCTCGGGTAGCGCGCGCGCAGGCTATCGGCGATCACGACACCCGGATGATCGGTCCGGAAGGTGATGTAGAAATGGTGTCGCCCGGGCAGGCCGTGCTGCGCCGCCATCGCGAGCGCGTCGCGGACCACACGCCGCAGGGCGCCCTCGACGAGTCTGCCGTAGTCGAGATCGGGTCGGGGTATGCTGGCGCTGGTCGTTTGCGAAACCTTTGATCGGTCGGGGCCGATCGATCAGCCGCGACGCCGTCAATGAGTGGGGGGCTTCTGTTGCCCGGTGCCCCCCGAACCGCGCTTACCTAAGGATGTTAGGCAGCGAGAGCCAAACGGTTGTCGTTGGCATCTGTGAGTGTGGCCCGATAACGGCGGTACCATGCCGGGCGAAAACCACTCCTTTACCACGCGCGTCGAGCCTGTTTCGCCCCCATACTGCGCCCGCCCCGCGGGAATTTGGTGGAGGCGCCGGGAACTGCCCCCGGGTCCGCTACGCTTATTCCAAGTGGCGTTTATCGCCATAGCCGGCCGAGACCGACAGTTCGAATATAGGGATTGCCGGCCGAGGATGCAAAGCCTGCCGCTCAGACCTTCGGTTCGGCCAGCAGCGGCGCCGACGCACCCGGCGCATCCTCCGATGCCATCTTGGCCTTGGCTTTCCGGACACGGGGCTTCCTGGCGGCGGGGGCTAGGGATGCGAGCGCCTCCTTCAACAACGCCGCGGCCTGCGCCCGCTCACCCTCCGACATCAGCCTCGGATCGCCATGGAGCTTGAGGTGCGGCAGGTCCGCCCGGATGGTCTCCGTCGCTTTGGCCAGATTTGCGTGCAGATCGACCACCCGATAGGTGGCGACCGGATGACCAATCCCGCGCACCCGTATGTCGCCCATTTCCTCGCAGAGAATCTCGTCCTTCACATGGGCATAGGTCTCGTAGGAGATCAGGATGCCGCCGGGCGGCGCCTGGTGCTCGAGCCGCGAGGCGAGGTTCACCGCGCCGCCGATGATCGTGTAATCCATGCGATCCTCGCTGCCGAAATTGCCGACCGTGCAATAGCCGGTATGAATGCCGATCCGGCAGGCGAGCGGCCGCTCGATCCCCGCGTCGCGCCACTGGGCGCTAAGCTCCTGCATCCGCCTCTGCATCGCGATCGCCATCGTGACGCAGGCGAGCGCATCCTCCCTGACGCCGCGGGTCTCCGGGTCGCCGAAGAAGATCATGATCGCATCGCCGACGTACTTGTCGATCGTCGCACCGTATTCGAGGGCGATCCGCGACATCTCCGTCAGATACTGATTGAGCAGCTGGGTCAGGTCCTCCGACTCCATCTGGTCGGTGGTTTCCGTGAACGTGGCGACGTCGGAGAAAAACACCGTCAGCTTCTTGCGCTGGCTGGCGAGCTTGACCTCCTGCCTGCCGGCGAAGATCGAGGCGTAGACCTGCGGCGAGAGATACTTGGCGAGCTTGTTGGACAGGACCTCCAGCTCGCGGTGCCGGCGGGAGATCTCGTCAGACGCCTCCTGGGTGCGCCGGTTGGCCTCCTCGAGCTCGATCTCGCGCCGCTTGAGCTCGGTGATGTCGGCGTAGACCGCGACGGTGCCGCCGCCGGTCACCCGCCGCTCGGCGATCAGGATCCAGCGCCCGTCCGCCCGCTGCTGCAACGTTGACGGGCCCGGGTCACGGTGCTGTGCTAGCCGCTGCTGAATGTAACCTTCGGGGTCGTCGCCCGCCTCGAGGATCAGGCCAGCCTCGACGGCGCGACGGATCACGGTCTCGAAGTTGATCCCGGGCTCGATCTCGATGTCGGTCCCGCCATGGAGCAGCTCCTTGTAGCGGCTGTTGCGAAGCTGGAGCCGGTCCTCGGCATCGTAGAACGCGAAGCCTTCGGAAATGCTTTCGATGGCGTCGACCAGGCGCTGGCGGGCGGTCGCGACCTCGCGAAGATTGTTCTCCTCGACTTCGACTGCGGTGTCGCGGAATACAGCAAGCGCCTTGGCCATTTCGGCGATCTCGTCGCGGCCCGCCGTTGCTGGCAGGGCCGCGCGCAGATTGCCGCCCGCGATCGCCAGCATGCTGCGGCTCAGCGCAGTCAAGCGTGCGACCAGGCTCCGATCGACGTACAGCCAGGCGAACGCGAGCAACAGCAAGATGGTAAGGCCGCCGATGACGATGCCTGCGATCATCGGCCGGTTGTGGACCTCCCTTGCTCTTTCTACCGCGGCCTGCAGCTCTTGGCGCAGCTCGACCGCCAAGGCATTCAAGGCCCCGGCCAGGGCGGCCAGCGCTTTGTCGACGAACACCGCCCGCTCGATCAGGGTATCGAGATCGGCCTGGCCATTGGCGACGGTCCTCGTCTTTTCGTATTCTTGCGTTGCCTCGTCGAAAGCTTGCGTCACCGCCTCAAGAACGGCCGGCTGGACCGCCTGGGTGGCGCTTGAGGCACCGATGGCGTCGATGAGCGACGTCAGTTCTTGCCACGGCGCGCGCATCGGGTCAGCCGTGTCTTGCGTCGTCACGTAGCGCGAGGGAATCTGCTTCACCTCGCCACGCAAGGTGCTGACCAGATCGAGGGCCTGGAAGTCCGCCTCGATCACGTCGTGGGCCGCGGCGATGAATGCTACCGCCAACTGCAGCTCGCGGATGAAGACGCTCACGACCGCCACCTGCGCCACCAGCAGGGCCAGGACAACCGCCACAGCGGCCAACAGTTTGGTGCGGACACGCATGGGCTCAGATCTTTCGAGGCGTCAAGGCCATCGTCCCCTGGCCTCACCGGCAGGCCGGCGCACCCCTCGCCTCCACGGGTTCTTGCTGGTCTCCCGGTTGGGTAGGCCGTTCGCCAGCGCGCATCAGACTTTGCCGCGCTCCTGCCATTTGGCAAAGATCCGCCTGACTTCCTGGTCGCCCTGGTCGAGCGCGTCTTCGGGGCTGAGCTTGCCGGTCGCGGCCCGGGCGCACATCGTCGGGATCACGCCGCTATCGAAGACCTCGGCGATCGCTGCGTTGGTATAGCCTGGATGACCGATGTTCGTGATCCAGGTGGCGACCTCCTTGAGCAGGCTGTATTGGTCGGGCGGGGTCGCGCTGGCATCGCTCGAGACCAGCTGCGCGAGATCTGGCACGGCGGCCGGGAAGGTCGGCATGTTCTGAAAGCCGCTCGCCAGTAAACCCTGGCGCGACTGTCCGGTGTAATCCACGAGAAACTGCCTCGCACCCTCGGCGTTCTCCGCGAACTTCCAGATGAAGTGGGTGTGGGTGTTGAACGGGGGCGCGAGCCGGGCTGCTGGCCCTTCCGGTGCCTTGGCCAACCGCAGGTCGCTCGCGAACGGGAGCTTCAGCTGCTCACTCGCGCGGGGAACCGATATGGTATCCAAAGTCAGGCAGCCGGTCCCTGCCAGCATGAACCTGTTGTTGGACGAAGCATCCCAGGTCAGAACCTCCTCCGTCATGGCTTCCTGGTAGAGCGCCTTGACGTACTTGACCATCTCAAGCGCCGGCTTCGACTTCAGCACCGGTTTGCCATCGGCGTCCTGCACCGAGGATCCAAATGAGTACATGACAGCGCGCAGAGTCTTGTTGCTGTTGTCCTCCGGAGCGAGGCTGATTCCGACCGGGCTCTCGTGCAGCAACTTGATCTGCCGGCCACCGCGCAGGATGTCGTCCCAGCTGTCGGGCGTCGCGCCGATCGCATCCCACAGGTCCTTGCGGTAGATCAGCAGAGAGGGTACAAGCGTACCACAGAAGCCAAAATATTTCTTCGTCCTGGGGTTATAAGTGCTCTTGATGGCGAGGTCGAGTGCGGTGCCGTACTGGCGCGCGCATTCTTCGTAGATCTCGCGGTGATCGATGACCTGATCTTCGTATACCGCCGGTGGCGTCACCAGCATGACCAGGTCATGCCCGCGCTGCGCCGCTGCCTCGGCCGCTGCAAGATTGGGAATATCGCCGAGCCCGACGTGGTCGACGATGACTTCGGTGTCGTTCTGCCTGCCCCATTCCTTGATGAAGGTCCCGTCGAACCAGGTATCATAGCTCGGCACGAAATGCTTCCATTGCATGATCTTCAGCGTCTTTGGCTGGGCTCGGGCCCGGCTCGGGATGATGGCGGGTGCCACCCCCGCCAGGAGCGCCGCAGAGCCTCCAGCTTTGAGTAAATGCCGGCGAGAGATAGAGCTTCTAGCGGCCGTGGTGGGCATCGGGTAACCTCATGCCTCATTTCTTGGCCGCTCAGGGCCTCGCCAATAGCGTATTTCGGGGATAGTCTGCGCTTCTTGCGGGTTGCGAGCAATCCCCCTGAATCTGCGGAACCGGAGCCGTCATGACCCTGAAGGCCGAGCAACAGCAAGAGATCGCCTCGCTGCGCGAGCAGCGGGCGCCGACCCGGCGCGGTGGGGCCGGCGCGCGCATCGACTGCTGCCGACTGCGCTATCGGCTGTCGCGCCGGTGCGCCTCGACGTAGGCGCGCAGGACGGCGTTCATGCGGGTCTGGTAGCCGCGGCCCTGGGCGCGGAACCAGGCGAGCACGTCCTCGTCGATGCGCAGGCCCGTGTGTCGCTTGCGGACCTGACGGGGGAAGACGACGCGAGCGCTCTGCCAGAACGCCTCGTCGAGAGGCTGGGCGTCGGGGTCTGCCTCGGCGGCGGCCTCGACCTGCGCGTCGGTCATCGCCCGCACCCGACCCCAGTCAGTGCGGCGCCGGGCGAGGCGGAAGCTGCCGTCGGGCTGCTCAATCAGCACCCGGCCGTCCTGGGTCAGCACGGCCCTCGTGCGCTCTTCTGTGATCATAGTCACGCTTCTCCCGCCTGCTGGCGCGCCGGGCGGAGATGAGCCTGATCCTCCCGCCGCGCACCGTGAAGGTCACATGCAACAGCACGTCCTCGAGCGGGGAGAGGACGACGTACCTGGGCTCGCCATAGTCCTTACGCCGGTCTTGCAGCGTCAGGGCCTCGTGATCCATGAACACCGACAGGACATCCTCGAAGGCGATGCCGTGCTTTTCGAGGTTCGTCCGGTTCTTGTCCTTGTCCCACTCGAACATGACGTAATGTGGCAACAGATGTTGCAACAGTCAACGCCTGCAGCGTCTGATTGTCGATCCCAGCGTCTGGCGTGATACTGCGTGTTCCGCAAGCGTGGCGTCGACCCGGCGCGCGCAAGGGTTTAAGATCTCGCGCGCAACGAGCGAGGTGGCCCATGCCCTTGAGATCAGAGCAGGAGCAGGAGATCGCCGCGCTGCGCGAGCAGCGGGCGCCGACCCGGCGCGCGGTCGTGCCGGCGCTCGAGGAGATTCTGTATCAGCCGCTGCCCGTGCTCGATCGGGGCTTCGTGCGGGTGATCGACTACATGGGCGATGACGCCGCGATCGTGCAGGCCGCCCGCGTCTCCTATGGCCGCGGCACCAAGCGCGTCTCCGACGACCAGGGCCTGATCAACTATCTGATGCGCATGCGCCATACCAGCCCGTTCGAGATGTGCGAGCTGAAAGTGCACGTGAAGCTGCCGATCTTCGTCGCCCGGCAGTGGATTCGCCACAGGACCGCCAACGTCAACGAGTACTCGGCGCGCTACTCCGTGCTCGAGGACGAGTTCTACACGCCTGAGGCGCAGCATCTGGCGACGCAGTCCGGTAGCAACCGGCAGGGCCGGGCGGAGGTTCTTCAGGCCGACGAGGCCGGGACGGTCGAGCGGGCGCTGCACATGAACGCCGAGCGCGCCTATGAGCACTACCTCGGCCTGCTCAACCAGGATGAGGCGGGGAATGTCCTCGACCCGCACCGCCAGGGCCTGGCGCGCGAGCTCGCCCGGATCGTTCTGCCGCTCAACACCTATACCGAGTGGTACTGGAAAATCGATCTGCACAATCTTCTGCATTTCATAGCCTTGCGGGCTGATCCTCATGCGCAGTACGAGATTCGCGCCTACGCCGAGGTGCTGCTCGACGTCGTGCGCCGGTGGGTGCCGCAGACCTGTGCGGCTTTCCTCGACTACCGGCTGGGCGGTGCGGAACTCTCGGCGAAGGCGCTCGCTGCGCTGCGCCGGCTGCTCAAGGGCGAAGAGGTCAGCCAGGCGGAGAGCGGCCTCAGTGCCCGCGAGTGGCGGGAGCTGCGCGCGCTTCTGGAGCTCGACTGAGGGCGAGGGGGCCCTGGTTCCGCGCAGCGGGCGGAGTTGTCCCGGGCAGCTGGGGCGGAGTTACGAGCCAAGGAGTTTCGGGCTGCCGGCCCCGGGTTTGAGACCGCAGCGCGACCGGCAGTCGACCGGGGTCGGCAGCAAGCGGACCCACAATCTCCTTCGACTGTCAGCGGCTTGGCACACAGGGTTGATGCACCAGCTGAAGGGCAACTGCCGATAGGGTTCATCGAGCTTGATTATTTCGGTTTTTTCGCTAACTTTGGCTTGATTTTTGAGCGAATGCTGTGACTGGAGAAGAAACCACGGCTCAGTGGTCGGACCGCTCTGCGGGTGCCGGTCACTGCAGGAGCCCGAGTCCATGACCGTGGGTCGAAACGGACCGAGCGGCGCAGACGGCAAGCCACGGATACCGATTTTTCGGCCGCTCAGCCCGAGCCCTGGTGTGGCCCCGCGCATCCCGCGCTTCCGGGACGTACCCCGCTTCTTACGCTCGAGACCGCACTTTCTCCGCTCGACACCACTCTTCGTACGATGGACGCCCACCTTGGACGGAGGCGTGGCGGCTGGTCCCGTTCTCGGCGGACGGAGCGCCGGCGGCCTGACCACCCATGACGCCGCCGAGGGTCAGAGCGGCGCTTTCGCTATGCCGTCCCATCGGCCACAGTTTGCCCGCTTCGCCGCCGCCTTGCGGACGCGCCTCCGCACCCTCGAAGCCGAGCTCCCGCGCCGGGGACCTGGGGTGCCGATCGCGAATGCGGCTGCCGTCACTGCGGCCGAGACGGCAGTCAGCTCGGATAGCGCCCGAGCGGCGCGCCTGTTGCGCTGGGCCGAATGCGTCGTCGTCAGGCGGCGCGGCGGCCTTGGGCGTTCGGTCGTGCTCAGCGCGGCGGCGATGGCGCTCGTGGTCGCGCTGTTCGCGATCTTCGAGCCGAGCGGGGGCCGCGTCGGAGGATCTGCGGGTCGGTCGCCGGAACTTGCGGTGGACCTGGTCCCGGCCGCGCGCGTGGCCGACGCTCATCCGCCGGCCAAAGACGCGCCGGACGCGCCGCTCCTTGACACGCTGCTGGCCACGAATGCGCCGCGCCAGGCCTCGATTGAGGACGCCGACGCCGCGACGGCTGGTGGGCGCGATACCGAGCCCGGCCGGGCCCCGACGGGGGTCGATGCGAGCACGCCAAATGGTCAACGTGGGTTCGAAGCAGGCCGCGCAGCGCGGGCGCTCACTGCCGCTCCGGCCGGCGGCGAGGTCGATACCGGGCGCGACGTTTCGGCGCCTAGCCACGCCGTTGGCGCGGCCCTGCCGGTGGCTTCGCGCGCAGCGGACGGCGTCGATCCCAGCCTCGCCGCCACGGCCAAACTGGAAGAGATCGGCACCGTCGCGAGCGGCTCGATTGCACCGTTCGAAGTGGAGAGCGAGGACCCGTTGTACGAGCTGGGCTACCGCCTGGAGCGCAGGGGCAAGACCGCCGGGGCGATCGCCGCCTACGAGATGGCCGCCAAGGCCAATCCGGAGCACGCCGCGACCTACTACAACTGGGGCCATCTGCTCCAGCAGCGGGGCGACGACGAGGCCGCGATCAAGAAGTACCAGGAAGCCCTCCGGATCAATCCGCGCGAGGCCTTTGCCCATTATGATCTTGGCTACATTCTGCAAAAGCGCGGCGACTACCAGAATGCCATGAAGCACTATCAGGCCGCCATCGAAGCCAATCCGTCCTTCGTCTGGTCATATTACAACTTAGGTTACCTGGAGCAAAAGTTGGGTCGCTACCGTGAAGCGATGGATAACTACCAAAAGTCGATCGCGATCAACCCGGAGCACGCACTGTCTTATGAGAATATTGCCACGATTCTGCTGTATCACCGCGCCGAATTGCGCCGGGCCGCCGCCGTCGTCAGCTTGAACGACCACTCCCACTAAATCTTTGATCTCCGAAGGAAGTCGCGGCGTCCGCGTTAAGATAAGTTTAAGTAAATCGCAAGTAACCATTTCTTAACTATCCGAACTAACCATAAAGTATCTCGAAAAAACACTTGATATTTTTCGCGCCTTCGACAATAATGCCGTATTGGATGGTGGAGGGGGAACGATGACCAGGCTCATCGAAAGCTTCATCCGCGACGAGCGTGGCGGGATCAGCATCGAGTACGCCATCATCTGCGGCCTGCTCGGCGTGGTGACTGCGCTCGGCGCGACCGCGCTCGGCGACGCCATGGACAACATGGTCGAGCCGGCGATCAAGGTCTCGGGCACGTCGCAAAGCATCGACGCCGCACGCGCTCTATGACGGATCGGAGCACTGACCGGCGACTGTCAAGCCGGAGACCGGAGCCGGCTCGATGGTCCGGCGGGGCGAGAGCGCGAGTGAAGGCCTGTGGCTTGGCGCCCGGCTGGCCCGGTCGGCGCGGTCGAGAGAGCCAGGCAGGGTGACCTGCCGGCGAGCCAGCCATCGTGCTCGATGACCCCGCGTCCACTAAGTCAGAGTGGCGGCGATCGTCCAGACGATGATCGCCAGACGAGCGAGATCGGCCCATAGATGTGCGCCCCTATAGGCGCGCGCGCTCTGCCACACGGCAATCAGCATCAGCAGGTTGTAGGGTATCGGCAGGGCGAAGGCGACGATCGCGGTCACCTCCGGCGCGTCCGCGGCCAGAAGCGTCATCGCAGCGAGGGTCGCCGCGAGGTTGAACGCGCTTCCGCCGATCATCGCATAGGTCCAGAAGACCTGAGCCAGCGGGACCTCACCGGCCCACAGTCGGCGCAGAAGGCCGCGAGCGGCCGTCCCGGCAGCGCCGGTCATGGCGGCCCCAGCGAGGACGCGGGTCCACCGCCAGTGGTCCCGAGCGCCGCCTCGAGTGCCCGAACGTCGAAGCACCGCGTCTCGTCGAACACGCGGCAGATGGCAAAGCGCACGGTATTCTGGAACATGGTCCGATCCTGCCGGCGCAGATCGGCGTGGATCGGCAGGAGCTCGAAGATCGCGGTCGCCGACTCGATGCCGAGGAGATGGACCGGGTGCGGGGCGGCGAGCAGGGCGCGCACCAGATGCCGCTCGATCGCCTCCGCCGCATCGCTCCAGCCGGTCCGATGGGCCGGCACCGGGTGGCGCAGCAACGCAGCGCGCGCCGCCCCCACCAGCCCGGGCAGATAGGCCGCCGGGCCCGCGGCGCCTTCTCGCCGCAGCCGGATGAGAGCCAGCTCCGCGACCTCGGCCAGCACCGCGGCGTAGGCCTCCCATCGGCACACCTCGAGGCGCTCGAGGAAGGATGCCTCGGAAAACAGCTTGTCCCAGTTGGGCCCGGTCCGCGCCTGGCAGTACTCGATGACGCTGCGCTGCGCGACATACGCGCTCCGCGCCGCAAGGAAATCGGCCAGCTCGTCGGCGGTGCTTACCGGCGGCGCCCGCCTGGGCAGAAGCCGGCGCAGCGCCGAAAGGGCCCGCGCAAGTCGGACATCATGTCGCATGGCCATCGTCAAACTTCTGCTCTTCTGTAGTGCAGAAGAAAGTGAATCAGAACAAAGGGGAAATCGCGCGAAAGCGCAAGCAACAGCCGCGAAGGCTTAGTCGGACCTGCCCTTGGGCAAGGTTCGCTCGGGACGGAAGGTCGCGCCGACGAGGCGTCGTTTGGCTGTCGCTTAACCAATGGGGACGGTCAAGATGGTTCAGAATTCGCCACCAGCCCACCCTCGCGCCGAAGAACACTGGCAGCGGACGCGCTCCTTGATGTGGGTTACTCTGGCGATCTGGTTCTTCTTCGGCTACTTCGTTCACTTCTTCGCCGTGCCGCTTAACCAGATCGTCATTCTGGGCTTCCC
>JBKPDM010000134.1:0-11463 GCA_046727895.1 Pseudomonadota bacterium
TCTTCCGAAACCTGGCGACGGCGGAGGGGACGCGGGCGGCGCGGGAGCGGGAGGAGCTCTTGTCGGTCTTCGCTGCCCCGGGCTCGGACCGGGACGAGGCGGAGGCCATTCTCGACATTCTCGTGGGCGCGCGGTTGCTGACGGAGTACGACGACCCCGACGGGCGCGAAGGTCGTGGCCGCTCGCGAATCGAGATCGTGCACGAATCACTCCTGACGCACTGGCCGCGGCTCGAGCGGTGGCGCACGCAGGACGAGGAGGGCGCGCTCCTGCGCGACCAGCTCCGGCAGGCGGCGCGCCTGTGGGACGAGAAGGGACGGCCGGAGGAGCTGCTGTGGACCGGGCAGTCCTATCGCGAGTACGTAGCCTGGCGTGGCCGATACGAGGGAAGCCTGTCGACACTCGAGGAAGGATTCGCAGAGGGCATGATCGCCCTCGCGGGCCGCCGCCGCCGGCGGCGGCGCATCGCCTTCGCCACGCTCCTCGCGGCGGCGGTGGGAGTGGCCCTGGTCACCTCCTCGCTCTGGCGTCGGAGCGAGACATCGCGGCAGAGAGCCGAAGCCGAGGTCCTGCGGGCCGAGGCGAGCAAGCTCCTGGCCCTGGGCCAGCGCGAGCTGGAAACGTACCCGACAGCGGCCCTCGCCTATGTCCTGAAGAGCCTCGAGCTGGCCGACAGCGATGCGGCCCGTCTGTTCGCTCTGCGGGTTTGGCAGCACGCGCCCACGATGATCCTGCCCCCGGCCGGCCGGGAAGGAGACCTCGGGGCTTACTCGGCGGCCTTCAGCCCGAACGGCGATTGGCTCGGCCTTGGTGGCAGCAGAAGGGTGCAGCTTCTTCATCGAGATGGGCGCACTCAGCTAGTGCTGGGCGATTACTCCGGGGCAGGCCGGAACATCACGGTCGGTTTCGGACCGAGGAGCGACCTCCTGGTGGCCAACCGGGGAGGCGATGTCCGGGTATGGTCTATTCCCGAGGCACGCGAGCTGCGCCGTGGCGCCTTCGAGGAGGGTTCGTCGAGGCTTTGGGTGCGGGAGGACGGCTTTTTCACTTCGACCAGGGTCGGGCCGCGCCAGGTCCTCCGCTTCTGGCCCTTCGGTGACGGCGAGCCACGCCTTCGCGGCTCGATGGAGGCCACCGACGTGAGTGACGCTGCGAGCCGATGGCTCGCGTACGCGCAGGGCCGGAAGATCTTCCTCCGATCCCTCGACGACTGGGCGTCCGCCCCGCGCCTCCTCGCTGAGCATCCGGCCGAAGCGGCGAATCCGGGCCACATGACCTTCAGTCCCGATGGCGAACGTCTGGCGGTGGTCGACGTATCCGGAGAGATCCGGATCTGGTCCACGGCCGAGCGTTCGGCCCGCCCCCTCCGCATTCTCGACGCCAGGCAGATGAATTGGGCTGGCCTCGCCTTCGGTGCCGAAGGAACGAAGCTCGCTCTCGACGGAGGCGAGTGGGGACGGCCGACCGCGCGGGTCTGGGACCTGGCCGCGCCGCCGGCTGCCGAGCCGGTCGTCATTCGGCGGCCCGACGCACTCAACGTGCTTCCTGGGCTCTTCGATCCGTCCGGGCGTTGGTTCGTCATCCCGCACCGGGTAGAGGGCGCGAGCTTCTGGGCTCTCCCCGAAAACCACCCCCACGTCATCGCCCGGCACCATGACGACGTCTCCAGCATCGCCTTCGCGGGCGACGGCAAGTGGCTCATCTCCAACTCGAACGATGGCACCGTTCGTGCCTGGCCCCTGTCGCCTGGCGCGGGTACGGAGGGCCGCCTGCTGGCCGAAACCCCACAGGACGGCTACTACTGGCCTATCGCAACCGACCCAGCCTCTCGCCGAGCCGTCGTGACGGGAGCCGGGCGTGTTCGTCTGGTTTCGCTCGATGGCGGTCCTGCACGGCAGCTCAAGGGCTTCGCCAGTGGGACTGCCATCCGCGGCCTGGCCTTCGGAGACGGAGGACGTCTGCTTGCTGCGGCCGTGGACCCTCCGTTTTTGGGAGTGCGGGTGTGGAACCTCGAGACGGGTGCCGTCCAGGACATCGGGCTCCCAGCGGTTGTTGGCGAGCAAGGCCAGGTTGCCATCGACAACCCCTGGTTCCTCGGGCGGGACTTCCTTCTGGTCACTGCGTATTACTCGCTGCGGAAGGAGGGCAATCCCGGTTTGCTGCGCTTCGATTTGAGGAGTGGCACGGTGCGTGTGCTGGGCCCGGCGCCGAACCGATCTTTCGTGATCAGCCGCGACGGGGACTTTGGCGTTGGGGTATACGAGCCGCCGCCGCCCTCGGAGAGTCGCACCGAGCTCGTGCGGTTCAACGTCGCGGATGGGACGTCAAACCCGCTACCCGCATACGGGAGTCATCCCATCAGCGTGGCCTTGGATCCGACCGACTCCCTCGTTGCCACCGGCGACACAGACGGCACGGTCCGAATCGGCCGGTTGGCCGGCGGGGAGCCGCATCCTTTCCTGGGCCACGAAGGCAACGTCTGGGCGGTGGCCTTCTCCCCCGACGGCCACTGGCTCGCATCCGGGGGAGGCGATCGAACCATTCGACTCTGGCCCGTGCCCGACGTCTCCAAGACGCCGCTGCACAAGCGACCCCACCCGGAGCTCCTGGCCGTGCTCCGGTCCTACACGAACATGCGCGCCGTGCCCGACCCGCAGTCGCCCACGGGCTGGAAGCTCGAGGCCGGCCCCTTCCCCGGCTGGGCGAAGCTGCCGGAGTGGTGAAGTCACCCGACGAAGGCCGCCGATGGCAGGGAACCGCGGCCCTCGTGGCTCAGCCCGCGAGGAGCCCTTCACGTACCACTGTTTGCCGTGCGGGATCAACAGGAGAGCGTGCCGGTCGCCGTTTGGCGGCAGGCCGGTCCCTTCGATCTCTCCTGGATCGAAGACCGTAGAGGCTCACGTGCGCCAGATCCACCTAAGGCTCGACTCTCCAGAATCACCAGCAGATCACCGCCGGCTCTTGGCGGTGCTCACATACCTGCGCTCCCTCCAGTAGAACCCGTGCCGCGGGCGAGATCGCCCGCGGCATCGCGGCTGAGTGCAGGTCGCCGATGTCAGTCCCGACCGGGTTGCGCGCCCCAGTCGATCAGTGAGGGCCGGAACGGTGACAGCGGCAGGATCGCCTGCCTGTCGCTGCCGTCGGGATGCATCCGGTACAGGCCGAACAGGCCGTGAGACTCCAGCCGGAAGACAATCCAGCGACCATCCGGAGAGTACGAGCCGAAGTACGCATTCGTCACCCCGTCGTGGAAATGGGTGAGGTGTCGCAGGCCCGAACCGTCGGGGCGCATCGTCACGATGTTCGCGGAATCGTCGGGCTGGAAGTGATTGGCGTTCTCCGTGACCGCGATCCTGCGACCATTGGGCGCCCAGTCAGCCTTGATCGTCTGATCGGAGGTGAACGGTCGGATCTGTGTCATGTTTTCGCCGTCGAGGTCGGCAGTGAACAGGCCTCGCGCCGGCTCGAAATTGGGCGGCGGGCCCACGAGCGAGCCGTCGAAGCCCTGGAAGCTGATCGTCTTGCCGTCAGGCGAGATGTTCGGATCGGTGACGAAACCGGCCGGAAACGGGCCCACGATTCGGCGCTGATCTCTGCCCTCGGTCGTCATGCTCCATATCGCGTCGTCATTCGTCGCCACCGTGAATCGCTCGAAGTAGATGCTCCGACCGTCCGGCGAGAACGACGGCTGGTCGTCGAAGACACCATCGGGCTGCGGCAGCACCCGAAGCCGAGACCCGTCCGGTCGCATTACCGCGATCCGGGCCGACGTCTCGGAGCCGATCGCGAACACCAGGCGCCGACCGTCCGGCGACCAGTCGACGTTGCCCGCGTCGCCAGCGACGTGCGTGATCTGGTGCAGGTCCTCGCCGTTCGGGCGGACGGTGAACAGCTGGTTGCCCGACGGGGTTGAGGAGCTGAATGCGATCAAGCCGTTCCTGCCGGGTGCCGTGGCAACGGCGCGAGTCGGAACCCCGAATGCAGGAAACAACACGACAACGACCACGACCGCTGTTCTGCCGAATCGCCGCATGGCGGCCCTACTAACGAGTTGCTTCCACTTTCTAGTCATGACTGTCTCCTTATTTTGAGTTTGTGGCGCCTGCGGAGACGAGCTGGTCCACCGGTATTCCCCAGGAACGACACGGCGGTTCCTTTGCTGGGAGCCGCGTGGCCAGGCGTCCAACCCTTGCTTGTCCAAAGGTCGGCGCCTACCATTCGGAAGTTCTGAGGCAGGCCTGAGGTCTTCCTGATCCGACGCGAGGCTTGGCGCGATGTCTCTCGCCTTCGGGCCTTTCGCCCTTGACCAGGAGCGTCGCCAGCTCCTTCGGTCGGGTGAGCCTGTTCCTCTGGAGGCGAAAGCCTTCGAGCTGCTCTGCCTCCTGCTGGTGCGCCGGCCCCGCGTCCTTTCCAAGGCCCAGATCCGCGATGTGCTCTGGCCCGGGACCTCCGTAGGCGAGACGAGCCTGCCGCGGCTCGTGACCGCGTTGCGGCAAGCCCTGGGCGACGATGCCCAGCAGTCCCGGTTCATAAGGACCGCTCACGGCTTCGGCTACGCCTTCTGCGGGGAGGCCCGGGACGATGCGGAGGCCCAGCCAAAGCCGGCGCCAGCCCGGGCTCCGGGCGAAGACCGGCCCTACCCGGGACTGTCTGCCTTCACCGAGGCGGAAGCCGAGCAATTCTTCGGGCGAGAGGTGGAGGTCGCGGCGCTGTGGGAGAAGCTCGGGCGGCAGATGCTCCTCGCGGTGATCGGCCCTTCGGGGGTGGGGAAGACGTCGTTCCTCCGGGCGGGACTGGTCCCCGGGGCGCCTGCAAACTGGGCCACGGCCTATCTGACGCCGGGCGCGAGTCCCGCTGCGGCTCTGGCCGGGGCGCTCACGCCGGCCCTGGCGAGCGAGCCTGAATCCCTGGCGGAGCTGATCCAGGGTGCCCTGGAGCTGGTTCAGACCGGAGCCAACGAGCGCGTCGCCTCCGCAGTGTCACGCTGGAGACGACGGACGAGCGAGGCTCTCCTGGTCATCGACCAGTTCGAAGAGCTCTACACGCTGAACCCGGAGGAGACGCAGCAACGTTTCGCAGCCCTCCTGGGCCGGCTCACGGAGGAGACGGGGGTGCATGTGCTCCTCTCTCTCCGCGACGACTTCCTATTCCGTTGCCACGCTTTCCCCTCGCTCGCTCCTGTCTTTCGAGATGTGACGCCCCTGGGCCCGCCCTCCGCCTCTGCCCTGCGACGGGCCCTGGTGGAGCCCGCGGCGCGGCGCGGCGTGCGCTTCGAGGACGAGACACTGGTGGACGAGATGGTGACAGCGGTGGAGAAGGAGCGTGGAGCGCTACCCCTTCTGGCCTTCGCGGTCTCGCGTCTCTGGGACGAGCGGGACCGGGAGAGCAAGCTCCTGACCCGCGCGGCCTACGTGCGGATCCGGGGTGTCGAGGGGGCACTGGCCGAGCATGCGGAGGCGCTGATCCGCGAGATCGGACCGGAGCGGGAAAGGGTGGTGCGAGAGATCTTCCGAAACCTGGCGACGGCGGAGGGGACGCGGGCGGCGCGGGAACGGGAGGAGCTGCTGTCGGTCTTCGCTGCCCCGGGGTCGGACAGGGAGGAAGCGGCGGCCATTCTCGACGTTCTCGTGGGGGCGCGGCTGCTGACGGAGTACGACGACCCCGACGTGCCCGATGGTCATGGCCGCTCGCGAATCGAGATCGTGCACGAATCGCTCTTGACGCACTGGCCGCGTCTCGAGCGGTGGCGCACACAGGACGAGGAGGGCGCGCTCCTGCGCGACCAGCTCCGGCAGGCGGCACGCCTCTGGGACGAGAAAGGACGACCGGAAGAGCTGCTGTGGACCGGGCAGTCCTATCGCGAGTACGTGGCCTGGCGTGGCCGATACGAGGGAAGCCTGTCGACGCTCGAGGAAGGATTCGCGCAGGGCATGATCGCCCTCGCGGGCCGCCGCCGTCGGCGGCGGCGCATCGCCTTCGCCACGCTCCTCGCGGCGGCGGTGGGCGTGGCTGTGGTCACCTCCTCGCTCTGGCGTCGGAGCGAGACCTCGCGGCAGCTAGCCGAAGCCGAGGTCCTGCGGGCCGAGGCGAGCAAGCTCCTGGCCCTGGGCCAGCGCGAGCTCGAAGCCTTTCCGACCGCAGCACTCGCCTACACGTTGAAGAGCCTCGAGCTGGCCGACTCCGACGTGGCCCGGCTTTTCGCCCTGCGTGTCTTGCAGCAGTCCCCCACGATGATCGTGACTCCGTCTATCGAGCCGTCGGGTCTGGAGACCAGGACCGTGGCCTTCAGCCCGAACGGCGAATGGCTCGCCCTCGGCGGCGACCACAGGGCTCAGCTTCGCCATCGCGATGGACGTGATCCCCTGGTCCTGGGCGATTACGCCGGGGACGGGTCGAACATCGAGATGGGCTTCGGACCCAGGAGCAACCTCCTGGCGACCGAGCGGGATGGGGACGTCCGCTTGTGGTCCCTCCCGGAAGGACGCGAGGTGCGCCGCGCCGCCTTCGAGCGCGGTAAGTCGTGGCTGTGGGTGAGGGGAAGACAGCTTCCTCACCGCCACCACGGTCGGGCCGCGTCAGGTCCTCCGCTCCTGGCCGTTCGGCCCGGGTGAGTCGCGCCTGCTGGGCTCGATGGAGGCCGCCGGCGTGAGCGATGCCTCTCGGCCATGGTTCGCCTCCGTCGCTGCCTCTCGGCCGTGGTTCGCCTACGCGCGCGGCCGCAAGATCTTCCTGAAGTCCCTCATCAATTGGGCATCCCCGCCGCGCCTGCTCGCCGAGCCTCCCGCCGACAGTGGAGAGGACCTGGACACCATGACCCTCAGCCCGGACGGTGGCCGTCTCGCCGTGCTCGGCAAATCGGGAGAGGTGAAGATCTGGTCCACCGCCGAGCGTTCACCCCGCCCGATCCGGGTTCTCCCGGCAAAGGACATGAACGTTCCGGGCCTCGCCATCTCAGCGGACGGGAGCAAGGTCGCTCTTTTTGGAGGCGAGTTCGGGCACCCCGCCGGACGGGTCTGGGACCTCCGGGCACCCGCGGTCGCCGAGCCGCTCGTCCTTCGGCGGAGTGACAACCATGACTCGGCCGGCATCGCCTTCGATCCTTCCGGGCGTTGGCTCGTCACTAGCCACGAAGTGCACGGTGCGGCGCTGTGGCCTCTCGACGACAACCACCCCTACGTCATCGCCAAGCACAAGGACGACGTCAAGGGCGTCGCCTTCACGCCGGATGGTGCAGGGCTCGTCTCCTACTCCAACGATTGCACGGTGCGTGTCTGGTCGTTGCTGCCCGGCGGGGTTGCGGAACGCCCGCTCCTGGTCGGAGACGAGCTCTACGCTTCCGGACGCATGGCCGCCGATCCAGCCTCCGGCCGGATCGCGGTGGGGTGCCACGGCCACATCCACCTGGCGCGCCTCGATGGCAGTCCGCCACAAGAGCTCCAGGCCCCCGGCGAGAACTTCATGCACGGTGTGGCTTTCGGAGACGGCGGACGCCTCGTCGCCGCCGCCGGAGGGGTTCCCGTGACTGTCCGGGTATGGAACCTCGAGACGGGGGCGGTGCAGACCCTCGGCCCGTCACCGGTCCTCGCGACCCTGGGCAAGGTCGGCATCGCGGACGCGGCGTTCCTGGGGTCGGATTCCCTCCTGGCCAGCGGATTTACCTACGCGCCCAAGCGCTCGCCCGGTCCGGGATTGTTGCGCTTCGATTTGCGGCGCGGCACCGTTCGTGTCCTGGGCTTGTCGCCCAACCAAGCATTCGCGGTGAGCCGCGACGCGACCTTTGGAGTTGGCGTGTACAACCTGTTTTCGCCCGTTCGGAATGGGTCTGAGCTCGTCCGGTTCAGCCTCACCGGACGCCAGTCTGCGCCCCTGCCCTCGCATGGAAGTGGTGTCGTGAGCGTCGCCCTGGACCGGACGGGGTCCCTCGTCGCCAGCGGCAGCAACGACGGCACAGTCCGCATCGGCCGGGTCTCTGGCGAGGAACCCTATGTGTTCCTGGGCCATGAAGGCGGGGCCTGGGCGGTAGCGTTCTCCCCCGACGGCCGCTGGCTCGCGTCCGCGGGAGGCGACCGGACCATCCGCCTCTGGCCCGTTCCCGACGTTTCCAAGACGCCGTTGCACAAGCGGCCGTACGCGGAATTCCTGGCCGTGCTTCGGTCCCACACGAACGTGCGCGCCGTGCCCGATACGCAGTCGCCCACCGGCTGGAAGCTCGAGGCCGGCCCCTTCCCCGGCTGGGCGAAGCTGCCGGAGTGGTGACCACCGCGCAGCCTGGGGCTACTTGAGCACGGCCAGCGCTCTTCCTCAGCCGTCCACGCGTCGTGCGACGACGACGTAGCGCAGCGGCCCCCCCGGCCGGATCGCGTCGAACGGGTAGCACGTGACCAGGGTGAGCCGCGTGTCACCGGCGTCGGCCCTGATCGAGAGATCGCGGTTTTCCACCAGGCGCGTCGCCGTGACCACGTAGCGCTGCCGCCGCCCGTCCCGCCCTTCGACCACGATCTCGTCGCCCTTCGCGAGCCGCCGGAGGAACGCGACGTGCGTGTCGCGATGGCCGCTGACGACCGCGTTGGCCATCAAGGTCCGGATCGAAGAACGCAGGAAGAACAAGAGGATGGTGAGTCGATGAAGAAGAGCATGAGGGGCATGGAACGCGTCTTCCAGCGCGGCGGGATCCACTGGATCGAGTACTACTGCGGCGGTCAGGAGCGGCGCGAGTCCAGCGGCTCCACCAGGAAGGCGGACGCGGTCGCGCTCTTGAAGCGCAGGCACGAGGAAGCGGGTCGGGGGCGGACCTTCAACGAGGCGAAGAAGGTCACGCTCGCGAGCGAGGGGGGCGATCCGTCTGCTAGACTCCTCGCCCGCAGCGAGGAGCCCATGAACGCGAGTCTCGGCCCGGGGACGGCGCTCGTCCTGATCGTGCTCGCCGCGGCCGCCACCGACGGCGCGCCGCCGCGACCCGTCGCGGACCTCGGCTTCCGGCCGATCTTCGACGGCCGGACGCTCGCGGGCTGGCACGTCAGCGGCCAGACGGGCCACGGCGCGGGCGGGCGCTGGGTCGCCCAGGACGGCGCGATCGTGGGGAGCCAGGACGCTCCGGGCAGCGGCGGCATCCTGATCACGGACCGGGCCTACGGCGACTTCGAGGTCGCGCTCGAGATGCGCAACGACTTCGGCCCGGACAGCGGCCTCTTCCTCCGCAGCACCGAGAAAGGCGTCGCCTACCAGGCGATGATCGACTACCACGCCGGCGGGAACCTCATGGGTCTCTACGGCGAGGGGATGCCCGATCCCTTCATGGCCTCCAACTTCTCCTTCCGAGGCGACGTGACCGACATCGCCCCCGTACACGATCCGCATCCCCTGCCCGTGTCCCCGGAGAAGTGGCCTTCTTTCTGGAAGCACGGCGTCTGGAACGAGCTGCGGGCCCGCATCGTCGGCAACCCGCCCCACGTCGTGACCTGGATCAACGGGACGAAGTGGATGGAGTGGACGGACACGGAGAAGCGGCTCGGCGACGAGGGCGGGATCGCACTCCAGGTCCACGGCGGCGGCGATTTCACCCGGCAGTTCGTCCGCTATCGAAACATCCGGGTCAAGGAGCTGGTGCCCCCGGCCCCGGGCACGGTCAACGGCCCGATCCGGGTGAGCCAGGACGGCCGGCACTTCGTGGACCGCGACGGCCGTCCGTTCTTCTGGCTCGGGGACACGGCATGGCCGCTCTTCGCCCAGTACACGAAGGAGCAGGCCGAGGCCTATCTCGCGAACCGCGGCCGGAAGGGCTTCACGGTCGTCCAGGGCGTGCTGGCCTGGGGCCTCGGCACCGGCTTCGAGAACAAGGCTCCGATCGCGAACGCGAACGGCGACAAGCCGTGGACGAACGACGACCCCCTCACGCCCAACGACGCCTACTTCCGACACGTCGATCACCTGGTGGAGGCCGCGAACCGTCAGGGGCTCGTCCTCGCGATGCTCCCGACCTGGGGCTACTACGTGAACGACACCGCGGTCCTCGACGCGAGGAAGGCCCGCGCCTACGGCCGCTGGCTGGGGGCGCGCTACAAGGACGCCCCCAACGTCGTCTGGGTGAACGGCGGCGACCGGATCGCGACCGGCTTCGAGGACGTCTACCGCGAGCTGGCCCGCGGCCTGCGCGAGGGCGACGGCGGCGCCCACCTGATCACCTACCACCCTTGCGGATGGCGCTCGTCGTCGCAATACTTCCACGGCGACAGCTGGCTCGGCTTCGACATGATCGAGACCTGGACCGAGTGGTCGAAGGTCTACCCCGCGGTCCTGTCGGACACGCTCCTCTGGCCGCGCAAGCCAGTGGTCCTGGGTGAGGGGGCGTACGAGAACGGGCCCGAGTACCCGCAGGGCCCGATCACGCCGCTCGTCGTGCGCCGGCAGGCCTGGTGGGCGGTGATGGCCGGCGGCTTCCCGACCTACGGCCAGGACCAGATGTGGCGGATGCAGCCGGGCTGGGACAAGACGTTCGACACGCCCGGCGCGGGCCACGTGGCGAAGATGAAGGAGATCGTGACCGCGCTGCCCTGGTGGGAGATGGTCCCCGACCAGGGGATCTTCGCGACCGGCGTCGGCAGCGAGCGCGCGCTCAACGCGGCCCTGCGGTCGTACCGGGGGGACCGGGCGCTCGTCTACCTGTCCAGCCAGTGCACCGTGGTCCTGCACCTCGACAAGATCGCGTCCCGGAGCACGCGCGTGACGTGGATCCACCCGGCCACCGGCGAGCGGCGGGACGCGGGGACGTTCCTCACCGGAAACCTGAACGGCAAGACGTTCCCCGAGGGAAAGACACAGAGCTTCACGGTCCCGGGCCACTGGGAGGATGCCGTGCTCCTGCTCGAAGCGGCGCCCTAGCCGGGCGATGAAAAACGCAGGGACGTCGTCAGCCGGACGAGGGTGAGACAATATGGCGCTTTTCATCGCCGAGTTGGCCAGGAGCTCAAGGGACACTCTCTCTGTGGTTGACCTGCCTTGCCGTGGACCGTCACGACCGGGCCTGGCCGTCCGCCTTGCCGGCGTCGCGCTCGCGGCAGCACTGGCGGCGTGGGGCCCTCGTGCCGGCGCCGCGGCCGCGTCCGAAGGCGGATCGCTCGGCGAGTTCGAAGGCCACGGAGACGTGGGCGCGCCCAGGATCGCGGGCACGGCCACCTACAACGCGGTATCGCAGGACTACACGCTGACGGCCGCGGGCGCGAACATGTGGGCCTCCCGCGACGAGTTCCAGTTCGTCTGGAAGCGCCTCGCGGGCGATTTCATCCTCCAGGCCCGGGTGGAGTTCCTGGGCAAGGGCGTCGAGGCCCACCGCAAGCTCGGGCTCATCGTGCGCAGAACCCTCGAGCCCGGCTCGCCCTACGCCGACGTCGCCGTCCACGGCGACGGCCTCACGTCGCTGCAATACCGCCGGACCGCGGGGGCGGCGACCGAGGAGGTGCAGTCTCC
>JBKPDM010000135.1:0-7091 GCA_046727895.1 Pseudomonadota bacterium
GGTCGGCAACACCGGCTTCCGCCGCTTTCTCAAGACCGAAGGCAGCCACTTCGCCATCGACCCGGCCAGAGCCGAGGCGGACGCCAGGTTCGACGGCGTCTTCGTGCTGCGCACCAACACCGACCTCGACCCGCTCGCCGCCATGCTGCGCTACAAGCAGCTCTGGACCGTGGAGGCGGCCTTCCGTACGGCGAAGCACCTGCTGGCGACCCGGCCGATCTTCCACAAGGTCGACGCGACCATCCCGCGGCCATATGTGTTCTGCTCGTTCCTCGCCCTGGTGCTCAAGAGCGATCTGGAGCAGCGCATCGCGGCACTCGGCCGTAGCGGCTCATGGCCCGAGATCCGCGCCGACCTCGACTCGCTGACCGAGACCGAGCTCGCCCACGACGGCCGGCGCTTCCTCGTGCGCGCCGCCCCGCGCCCCGCCGCCAGCCTCGCGCTGCGCGCCGCCGGCGTCGCCCTGCCGCCGACCGTGCAGGCCCTCGCCGGCGACTGATCCCGTCCCGCGCAATGTAGTGCCACGCCGCGCCCGCTGCGCTGATTGTCGTTCGCGTTCAGTTACTTAGCAAATCGCACTGTCGAAGATGGGCTTGATCTCGGCCGGGTGCTTGGCCAGCCCCTGGCGGGGGAAGCGCTGCGGCGCTTGGCTGCGGTCCATGGACCAGCCGAAGACTTGGCGAGCGCGCAGCTTAACGCCCGATTTGGGGCGCGCCGGGCCGTTGTGTCAGCGAAGAGGCCGTTGAACTAGCAGCCGGAGAGCATCAAGCCGGGCTTGCTGTTGTGCCAATGCTCGCTCTATCCGCTCAATCTTTCGGCGCACTGCAGCCGGGACCTCGCCGGTAGTCTGGGAGAGCTGTTTAAGCTGCCGTCGGCAGCTAGCTTGCCGCTGCCAGGCGTCACGATAAGCGCCTGCGATAGTCGGGCTCTGCCCCAAACTGATGACATTTCGGTGCCGGACACGGCCGCTGGCATCGCGGTAGCCTTCGACGACCTCGTAATAAGTTGTGCCCTTCATCGTCTTTGAGCGGATGAACATCGGCCAACGCTCTAAGGTTGACACAACGTCCGGCCAAGTTCCTACATCGAGTTTGTCGCGTCAATCATCTTGCCTGCCGTGCGCCGGCGAGCCTCTAGGGCGCCTTGCCGGCCAGCATCTGCCGGAGTCCAACCCGCCGATGTACAATGGGCAGCGGGGTAGCGCCACCTGCCTCAGAGTCGCCACACACATCCGAGGAGCGCCAACGCCACCGCGAGGACGACGGCAACCGCGAGCACTGGTCCGTGGTCATCGGCCCGGCTCCTCAGGGCGACGGGGCGTAGGCGGCCGCTCCCAGTCTGATGCTAGATCGGAGGTCCCGGCTGCTTGGCGCTTCAGCTTCATGACGGCGCCGAGTCCGCGCCGACACAGGTCAAGCATCGCGTCCGGTCCCAACACGACCCGCAGACCCGAAAGACCACCAGATGCCACATCGAGAATAATCATGCTGTGCTCCTTGTCGATGTGGACCTCCAGTGCCAGCTCCTGCACAACCTCGCCGGTCAGGGTGCAGAAAATGGGCTCGGACTTGCTGGACGCAGCCTGCCCGCCATCATCTACCACAAGGTTTGCCATGGTGCTTCCCGGGGGGTGGTCAGGGACGCGGGATCATGCCCCCCGACGCTCCACCACCCCCTCGGTTGGGTCAGATTTGCGCCTATTAGAGCGCGCGTCAAGCAGTATCGTCTGCAGTTTGCGCTAATAACATGACAACGTTTGTCTGATTTTTGCTAAGTTTTTATCTTAATTAATCTTATACGCTAACCAACCGGGTCTTGCAGTGGCGGATTGGGCACATTTGCAGCGAAGCTCTGCGGCAACGGTCCCGAGTTCTGGCTGCACATGCAGATAATGCGCGACCTCTGGCGCCTGGAGCGCGCGCTCCGCGCCGACCTCGCCCGCATCCCGACCCTCTGCGCCGCGTGATCCAACCCGCGCGCCGAGGTTGATCCGTTCGTCGCTTCCAGGCTCTACGCCGTCTCGGTTTAGCTGCTGCCGGCCCCTTGAGGCGATTACTCTCTCTGTCCACGTATGCCGTCAAAGAGGCCGCTGGTGTCGCTTGACAGCTGGTCAGATAAACAACCTGCGTTCGGTTGGTTGCCTTCAGCTTTTTCATGATGTTGCGCACATGCACCTTCACCGTGCTTTCACACATCTTGAGCTCATATGCGATCAGTTTGTTCGCCATGCCGCGCCGCAGGCAATCCAGAATCTGGGCTTGGCGTTGCGTAAATCTTTCGATCAGCGGCTCCTCCTCCTTCGAATCCTGCGGACGGCAGCCCGGGGACAGCAGGGAGGCCGCCGGCGCAAACGTACCGCCGAGGCAGACGAGATGCACCGCTTCAGCAGCCACCATCGACGTGAGGCTCGTTGGAATGAAGCCGCGCACACCGAGTTCGAAGGCCTGTCGAATGTTCTCAGGATCTTCATGGCCGGACAGGAGAGCCACCGGAATCTGCGGCAACAGTTCCCTCACGCGCGACACCAAATGCGCTACCGCGGCCGATGACATCCGCTCGGGACCGGTATTGATGATGACGGCGCGGATTTGGTCGCTCACGATCGGCGCTGTCTCAATCTGATTGAGATCTGACAGGACGCAGACACAGAACTCGCTGAGGCTGCTCTGCAGCCAGCGGCCGACACTGTCCCGAGTGAACGCCTGAGGATCGAGGTAGATCAGCGCCCGATGCTCTGCCGATGCTCCGTTTCCCACCCGGCACGCAGACGCATGTTCCCGGGGGGCACATCGTCAGCCGACCTGCTGGCCGAAGATGTCACATCGTCGCGGTGTTGGTCCTTCGTGCACTTCAACACACACATAACCCCGTTTTCTTGTACGCGAGTGAATAGCCGCAAGCTTTAGGTCTTCAGGCTGGAGGCTGAGGACATCCAAAAGCTCGCGCAGAGACTGATCGGGAGTCCTTCCGCGGTCCGACGGCTTGCAACCGCAAGCCGAAGCTGCATGCTGCCCGACAGAATGATCGAACCTCCACGGAAGCCTGGCCGGGCGAAGCTGTGGCGCAGCATCGCGTCCGTGCGATCTTCGAGCTCGCTCGTGGAGGAGGGCGAAAAATAGCCACGCGTCGGAGCCGCGTCATTAGCGGCTACCGCCAATCATTTGACATTTTCGGCCATCACACCGGCGGGATGGCGATCGGCCCGAGCGCCAGTGCCGAGCGAGGCCTCCTCGTAGTTACTCCTGCGCTACCGGTGATGCCGGGGCCTGCGGGACCTCTGACAGCTCCGCCCGCCACTCCGAGGGCGTCCGACCGGTCGAGCGCCGAAACGCCGCGTGAACGCGCTGAGGTCGCTGTAGCCGAGCAGGTAGGTGATGCGGCCGAGCGGAAAGGCACGCTCGGGTATCTGTTAGCGAGCTGCTGGCGCAGCTCCTCGACCAGGCGAGCCGGCGTCAGCCCGCGCTCCGCGAGGCGCCGCGCGAGCGTGCGGCCGCTCATCAGGGCACCTTTGCGCTGGTTGAGCTTACCACCCCGCATGCGGGGTGGAAAGCTCGGCTCGGACCGAGCGCCCGCCATGACAGCCAGCGTCGCTTGCCGGCGAACGGCCAGCATGAGACCCGCCGCATGGCGGGTTTCGGGAGGACACGACGGGCCACAGGGTGAAGCGCCAGAGATAGCCACCCGGAGCGCCGATTGATGAGCGTCCCGCAGGACCTCCCGACGCCCGGTAGCGTAACGCAATCCAGGGAGGACTGCCCATGCCCTATGTCGGCGGATTGGATTGGGGGAGCGCTGGCCACGCCGTCTGCTTCGTCGACCAGGCGGGGGCCGTGGCCCTCAGCATCGAGGTCACGCATGATGCTGCCGGCCTGGCCGAGCTGCGCAGCAAGCTCGAGCGCCTGGCGCCGTAGCTCGCACACGCAGCCCTAGGGTCAGGATCGGAAGGTTAGCGGCAGAGGTTGCGCAGCGCCGTGCCCAGATCGTGCGAGTTCAGCCTGACGTAGGCCACTAGGCCGATGCCGATCCGGCGCGCCCTGACACGCTGATGCTCGGGCAGCTTATTGGACAGGATCGAGATGAAGATCAGGTTGTCGATCCCGAGCACCACCTCCATCGCGATCAAGGTCGCGAGCGCCGCCCAGCCGGCGGGATCGGTCGCGAGAGTGATCAGACTGTCCATAGTCGGGCGCATTTCCCGGTTATGCGCGCCAAGAGCGCGCTTCGGCTTGGGCTCCGGCCTTGGTGGTCGGGGGCGGCAGCTTGCGGCGCTCGACGGTGAAGTGGATGGGCGGGAGCCTCATGGCGCCGCCCCCGCCACCCGAGCCAGGCGGCGCACGATCAGCGCGCCAGCGCCGCGCGCTGCCTCGTGTGAGCCGTGTCGCCGGTAGATCGCCCGGTCACTCATGGCGCGGCCGGCATCGATTAGCACATGGGGGTTAGTGCCCGGCGGCCCACGGGAAGAGAAGTGCAAAAACCGCTTGCAGTCGTGTGGGTTGTCCTCGAGGTCGGAGTCGGTAATGTACACGAGCGAACCTAACAAAGAGTTGCCTCCGATGCGTCGCCACAACGCCGTTGCGCTCTGTCTTATCGGGGTTTGGTTCTCCAGCGGCTGCAACCTCGCCACCCTGCCAGGCAAGGACGGCAACCTGCCAGGCAAGGACGGCAACCTGCGCGAGACGACCATCTATCGGGCCGCCTATCAGGATACGCTACTCGAACTCGCCCGGAAGTTCGGTCTCGGCTACGTCGAGATCGTCGCCGCCAATCCGGGCACCGACCCATGGCTGCCGGGCGAAGGCACCGACCTTGTGCTGCCGACGGTGCATCTGATGCCCGATGCCAAGCCCGAGGGTATCGTCATCAATCTCGCTGACATGCGCCTCTACTTCTTCGAGAAGCCGGACGCGCCGCCGCGTTCCTATCCGATCGGCATCGGCCGCGAGGGGCTGACGACGCCGCTCGGCTCCACCGAAATCGTGCGCAAGACCAAGGACCCGACCTGGCATCCGACCGAGAGGATGCGGTCCGAAAATCCGGACCTGCCCGAGGCCATTCCGCCCGGTCCGGACAATCCTATGGGTACGCGGGCCATGTACATTGGTTGGTCGCCATATGCGATCCACGGCACCAACAAACCCTTGGGCATTGGTCGGCGCAGCAGCAGCGGTTGCATCCGCATGTATCCCGAGGACGCCGAAGAACTTTACGACCTGGTCACGATCGGCACCAGGGTGACTGTGGTCGATCAACCGATCAAGACCGGCTGGATCGACGGCGAGCTGTATGTCGAGGCTCATCCAACCCAGGCGCAGAGCGACCAGCTCGAAGCCCTGGGCCGGTTCGACCCCACTCTGCCGAGCGGCGTCGTCGCCAAGGTCCTGGCGGTGGCGGGCGACCAAGCGGCCCGGCTGGACTGGAGCCGGGTCTGGCAAGCCACGGTCGAACGCCGAGGCTATCCGATCCGGATCACCCGTTAGGTGCCCGAGTCGCAGGCCCAAGGACGGGCGCCACGCGCGGCGGGGCGTCCTGCTCCTGGCGCGACCCGGCTGTCATGACCAGATGCTGCTGGTCGTCGCAGTGCCGGTCCCCACAGGTGCAGAAGCGTCTCGAGGCACGCGACGACCTCGTCCACCTCATCGCAGGTGTCAGGGTCGAGCTGGTCGGCGGTGATAGCCATCGTTCCAAGTCCTCCGAGTTTGCGCCGCTGCGGGCGCGGGTTAGCGTGCCGAGACCAACCATCTGTGTATCGCCAGCCGGCCGTCCGGGCGCTCGCACGTGCGGCATCTCCAAGGCGAATTGGCTGCCAACTTGTAGGACACCCGGTCCCCCGCAGATCAGGCACGGTCCAATCGGCGTGTCCGGCCCGGGCGCGAACTCCCGGAGGTAGCGCGCGTTGCCGCAGTTGGGCGCGTTCGAAAATCCAGCCGCTGCTCCTGATGACTCTCGGTTGTGCCTTCCGAAGCCCCCCCGCGCCCGCGGGGATGAACCGCAATGGCTGCCGACCGTGCAGATCCGCGGCATGCGTTCCCTGCGCCCGCGGGGATGAACCGATCTTTCGCACCGACCAGTTCCAGGTGCGGACGCGTTCCCCGCGCCCGCGGGGATGAACCGGCCGAGGGCGCACGGGTCGCCTACGACAGCGGGCGTCCCCGCAACGATCCCACATGTCTTCTCCGGCCTTTCGGCCGCGGCCTCATTGAAGGACAGATCTGAACATGTATGGTTGTGGCAGCTGAGCCCCGAGGCCAATCTGATGCCCATTCCCTCCGTCGATCAACTGAAGCGCTCCACGCTTGAATACTTGGCAGCTGGCATCACCGACACCGATGAAATCCGAGAACGAAGCGGCCAATCAGCGAAACGGCCCGGATGGTCCCCGCTTCACCGAGCAGGATTTGATGGTTCTGTGGGGAGCGCTGCAGCGGCAGATGCAAGATCACCCACCTGGACTTCTCGGACGAGAAGGTCGGCCTCGGTCAGGCAAAGCGGGCCTATGCGCCGTCCTTGGACCGGATCGACCCTGAGGGCCTCTACGCCGCCGACAACTGCCGTCTCGTCATGGTCGCCATTAACTTCGCCCTCAACGCTTGGGGCGAGGAGGTGTATGTGTGCTTGGCGCGCGCCGCGGTTCGCGCGGCCGATGAGGGTCGGTAATCCTCGATATCGTTTCGACGCCGACTTTCGCCCACCCAAGAGGAATTGCGAACTCAGCTCTTGCCGGCGATCGGCTAACTGATTGATCTATTTGAGAAAAGCACATTGGGTACCGTTTGGGCCGAGTCAACAGCCACGGAGAAAAACCGGCCGTCTGAGAGGGATTTCGAGCCTCCGGCACCAGCCCAAGGTGCACAGCCCTCCGCGAAAAACGGCAGGATTCCTGGGCTTCAGCGGCCCGACCGCCGAGGAGAGAGAATGTCGCTCGAAGGCGCTCTGGCGGTGCAAGTAGTCAGAAGCGAACCGCGCTCTTGGCATTTCCCTGTTCGGCAGGGAAAATACAGGGAATTTTCCTACCTCCGGCCTCCAACACCCCTGATTTGGCCCGGGCAAACGCGCAGAATCCGTCGTGTCTTAGGTTCAATTCCCTGCAGATC
>JBKPDM010000136.1:0-5126 GCA_046727895.1 Pseudomonadota bacterium
TCGGCAGCGTCAGATGTGTATAAGAGACAGGCCTTAGGGACCCGCCGCTACATCCCTAGAGGCGGCCGCGCCACGCCGCCGAGACCGGAGCGCTGCCTTGCCCGCCACCGACTACGCCGCCACCATCGCCCTGATCGAGCGTCTGCACCGGCGCTTTCTCGACGTGTTGCGCGTCGAGCTCGAACGCCTCGGCACCGACCAGATCAACAATGTCCAGAGCCTGCTGCTGGCCAACATCGGCAGCGAGGAGGCGAGCGTCGGCGAGCTGATGAGCCGCGGCTACTATCTCGGCTCCAACGTCACCTACAATCTGAAGCGCCTGGTCGAGGCGGGCTTCGTCGAGCAGCAACGCTCGCGCCACGACCGCCGGGTGATGCGGGTCCGCCTCTCCGCCCGCGGTCAGGCGCTCTGCGCCGAGATCAGCGCCATGCTCGCCCGACATGACGAGGCGCTCCGCCATCGCCCCAATCTCGCCTCGCTCGCCGAATTGAACCGCCGCCTGCTGAGCCTGGAATCGTTCTGGACCGAGCAGATGATCAGGCCACCCGGCGTCTCAGCACTCAGTGATCTTGCCGAGCAGTACCTGACGCCTGGCGCCAGTGACTGAGGGCACGTTCGCCGGCCGCTCGTCGAGCCGCTCGGACGCCAGGAGCGCGAAGGCGATCGCCTCCTTGGCATCGACCGGCAGACCGTAGGCATCGCTGCTGCGCACCGCAATCGGGTCGAAGCGCGCGCCGAGACGCGCCATCACCTCAGGATTGCGCGCGCCGCCGCCGCTGACCATCACAGCATCGACCGCCAGGCGCGGTGCGACGTGGCGCCGGTAGGTGTCATGGATGCCGAAGGCAGTGAGCTCGGCGACCGTGGCCATCAGGTCGCACCAGTCCTGCTCGCCGCGTGGCCTCGCCTGGCCGAGCAGGGCATCGACGAACGGCGGCCCGAACTGCTCGCGCCCGGCCGACTTGGGCGGCGGTGCGGCGAAGAACGGGTGACCGCTGAGGGCGGCGAGCAGATCCTCGCGCAGGCGACCGCGCGCTGCCAGCCGGCCGTCGACATCGGCGCTCTGAGCGCCCGCCGAGAACCGCTCGGCCAGCTGATCGAGCACCATGTTGCCCGGCCCGCAGTCCATGCCCATCAACTCATCCACTCGCCCGCCGCCGCGCGGCACCGCGGTGAAATTGGCGATGCCGCCGATGTTGACCGCCAGGATCGCCTCGTCGCGCTCGGCCAGCAGGCGCCAGTCGACATAGGGCACGAGCGGCGCGCCGGCGCCGCCGGCCGCGATGTCGTTGGCCCGGAAATCGTGGATTACGGGACAGCCGAACCGCTCGGCCAGCGGCGCCGGCTCCCCCAGCTGCAGGCTGGTCACGGCGTGCTCGTGGTAGACGGTCTGGCCGTGGCTGCCGATCAGCTGCAGCTCGAACGGATGGCGGTCGAGGACGCCGGCCAGCGCGTCGGCGAAGAACCCGCCGAGCGCGCTGTCGAGGCGAGCGATCGCGGCGAGATCATGCAGCCGCTCGGCGGCCAGCGCCTGGCGCAGGCCGGCGGGGAACGGCACGGTCTCGAAGGCGACCAGCTCGAAGCCGAGCTTCGGCGCCGAGGTGATGCGGCAGAGCGCGACGTCGAGGCCATCCATCGAGGTGCCGCTGATCAGGCCGGCGACGTTGCGCGTCACGATCGCCCGGAGCTCAGGCCAGCGGATCACGTCCGGCCGTCGCCTGCGGGTAGTCGCCTTGCGCCGCTGCCTCACTCGGCCGGTTGGATCGCCGGCGCGGCCTTCTCGGGCGCGCTGCGCGGCAGGGCGAGCGCGACCCCGAGCGCGCCGACGCTGCAGGCGGCCATGGCGAGGAGCACGCCGTCGATCGATCCCGTGAGGCCGACGATCAGGGCAATCAGCGGCACGCCGAGCGAGGCGACGCCGAACGCCAGGACGAACTTCAGGCCGTAGACCGTCGCCCGCCAGCTTTCCGGGGTGTAGCGGGCGACCAGGCAGTTCTCGATCGGTTGGGTGCCGGTCTGGACGGTCACCGCGAGCGTCATGATCGCCACCAGCAGCGGGCTGAAGGTCACCGCGGCGAGCATCAGAATGCCGATCTCGAGGGCATAGCTGATGGGATAGAGCATCCGCTCGTCGTATCGATCGGCAAGCGCGCCGCCTACGACCTGCCCGAGCGCCGAGATGATGTAGACGACCGAGACCAGGGTGCCGGCTGCGAGCGCGCTCGGGCCGATGGTCCCGCCGAGACGCGCCTGGAAGATCTTGGGCATGCCGACCGAGGCCATCTGGAAGATGAGGCCGGTGAACAGGATGGCCCCGAGCATCAGGAAGAGGCCGCGCCGCGCCTGCGCCGCATCGGGCTGCGCCCGGTTTGGACGATAGCCGGCGCGCAGCATGCCGTGGCGGCCACGCGCCACGCCGAGCGCGAACATCCCGCCGACGCCGAGGCAGACCGAACCCGGCACGATGAAGGCCGCCCGCCAGCCGATCAGATCGGCGAGCATGCCGGCGGCCAGCGCCGCGCCCGCCGTGCCGGCGGCGCCGTACACGCCGTTGATGCCGAGCGCCCGGCCGGGCCGGTCGCCTGCCCCCACCAGCCAGGCGAGTGCCACCGGATGGTAGATCGAGGCGAACAGGCCGATCAGGGTCAGTCCGAGTGCCAGCGACCAAGGTCCGCCCGCCAGCCCGGTGAGGATGCAGGCGCTCCCGCTGCCGAGCAGGAACAGCGCCATCAGCCAGCCGCTGCTCCAGCGGTCGGCAAGCCAGCCGGCCGGCAGCGAGCCGATGCCGAACAGCAGATAGCCTGCGAAGCCGAGCGGCAGCAGCTGGGCGTAGCCCATGCCCCACATGCCCTCCATGGCGAGCACGGCGGTCGGAAAGATCAGCATCAGGAGATGCGCGAAAGCGTGGCCGACATTGATGTACAAGGTGGTCGGCCGGATCGAAGGCTCGGTCATCGAAGTCCAGGGCGCGTGGTGTGGCAGCCGCGCCAGCATGGCACACTCCGCCCGATCGAGCCAGCCCGGTTCCAGGCGATGATCCGAAATGTCAGCTGCTTACGGGAGCCGGCGGACGCTTGGGACGATAGTCGCGTGGGTCCAAACAGGCATCGTACGTCGCCCGATCGATCGGGATCCAGTCGGTCTTGTTGATGCCGCGAAGCCTGTAGGCAGGACTGGACGGATACGCCGATGCGATCTTGATCCATCGCCTCCGCTCCCGCGCAATCAACCGGATCTCCTCGGCTACTTCCGAAAGGTCCTGGTCGCTACAGAACAACAATGCCACGTCGTACTCGTTCTGGTGGGCGAGCCGGATCACGTCCAGGGCGAGGCGAACGTCGATGCCCTTTTCGGCTCCGACCAGGAACGTCAAGCCTGCGGCCGTCAGGAAGCGTCACCCTTTGGTTTCGATAGCGCAGAGATCTCGTGAAGACGTGAACGCCTTCGCGCCCCATTTGGGCACATTTCGCAACCCAAAAATGGTTCCAGAACGCATTGTCAGCCGCGTCCGGAACGCCTGTGTAGAATCGAACCTGCTGGCAATGCCACCCCTGCGCCGCGCAGACGATCCTGGCGAGAGCGAGGGGGTCGTAGTTCGGATAGTTGTGGCCGAACGCCGCCTTGGCACAGTGGAACAGGTTCTGCCCGTCCACGAAGGCCGCGGCTCGAATCGGATCGGGGGGCGGCATCAGGCGATCAGAAACGATAACCCCGCCGGAGGCCTTTCAGCGTGTCCGACAGGGCGGAAATCATGGTCGAAATATAGGGCCCCGCACACTGGCGTCAAGTAAATTTCCGCACTCCACTGTGTGTTTAGAGGCCCTCGCGGACCAGCCGCCGGTAGTTGTCCTGGTGGACGTCAGTAGGTGCCGGGGTAGAGGCCGCCGTCGATCAGGAAGTTCTGGCCGGTGATGTAGCTCGCCTGGGCGCTGCAGACGAAGGCGCAGAGCTCGCCGAACTCCTCGGCCGTGCCAAAGCGTCGGGCCGGGATCTGAGCCCGTGATTCGGCCGCGACGTCGGCGGCGGGTCGGCCGGCCTTCCGCGCGGCGAAGTCCATGGCCGAGCGCAGCCGATCGGTCTCGAAGCGGCCGGGCAGGAGGCTGTTGATCGTGACGTTGTGCTCGACCGTCTGGCGGGCGAGGCCGGCGACGAAGCCGGTCAGCCCCGAGCGGGCGCCGTTCGAGAGGCCGAGCTGCGCGATCGGCGCCTTGACCGAGCTCGAGGTGATGTTGACGATGCGGCCGAACCGGCGCCCGATCATGCCGTCGACCACCGCCTTGATCAGCATGATCGCGGTGATCATGTTGGCGTTGCAGGCCTTTGCCCAGTCGGCCTCGTCCCAGTCGCGGAAGTCGCCGGGCGGCGGGCCGCCGGCGTTGTTGACCAGGATGTCGGGCTCGGGGCAGGCGGCGAGCGCCGCGGCCCGACCTTGGCGGGTCGTGATGTCGGCCACGACCGGCGTCACCTTGGCACCGGTCGTGGCCGCGATCTCGCGTGCGGCCTGCTCCAGAGCGCTCGCGGTCCGCGCGATGATGGTGACCTCGACGCCGTTTCGGGCCAAGGCGAGCGCGCAACCGCGACCGAGCCCCTTGCTCGCGGCGCAGACCAGCGCTCTTCTGCCGGCGATGCCCAGATCCATGCGGTGTCTCCCCTAGCCTTGCTCTTGATCCTGCGACTCGAGCACGGCGCGCGCGAGCGCCACGCTGACCGGGCGTTGCTGACGGAGGGAGCGCTCATCGAGCGCTTCCACCAGGGCGCGGGCTGCGGCGAATGACCGCTCCATATGCTGGAGCAGCCAGGCAATGACGTCCTCGGCCACCGCGAGCTGCCGGTCGCCGAACAGCTTGACGAGCAGGGCGCCGAGCAGCGCATCGTCGGGCGGGCCGATCGCGACCGCAGGAGCCGCGCGCAGGCGCGAGGCGAGATCGGGCAGGCAGACCGGCCAGGTGGCGGCGGGACGAGAGGCGGTGAGCAGCAGATGTCCCCCGGCTTCGTGCAGGCGGTTGTAGAGTTGCAGAAGCGCCACCTCGTCGGCGATCGGCTCGGCGGGATCGAGGACCAGCGCGGGCGCCGGCAGGACCTCGGTCGCGAGCGGCAGCGCGTCGCGCGCGAGCCAGGAGGCCCCC
>JBKPDM010000137.1:0-8640 GCA_046727895.1 Pseudomonadota bacterium
TCTCGGCTACCAGCACGGCGAGTACCAGTGCCGCTACCACGCCGATGCGGGCCTCAAGGCCGGCGAGATCGGCACCATTTCATTCCTCGCTGCTACCAATTTCATCCAGGCGCGGCAGGGCCTGCGCGACGCGCTCGCCAAAGATTGTCCGGGGGTCAAGGTAATCGCCGACGAGGAATCCGGCACCAACGTCGAGCAGGTGGCGGCCAACACCGCGGCGATCATCCAGGGCCACCCAAATCTCACCGGCATGGTCGGCTTCGATTCCGAAGCCGGTCCTGGCATCGTGCGCGCGGTCACGGAAGCGGGCAAGGCCGGCAAGATCATCATCACCTCGAACGAGGCCGGCCGTGATTTCCTCAACACGATCAAGGACGGCACGGTCAAGATGATCAACATGGAGAAGTACGAGACGATGGACTTCTTCGGCGTCTCTTACCTCTACACCTTCCACAACGACATCATCCGCAACCTGAACATGGATCACTGGCTGCAGAACCCGCTGCCGGCGATCGGGGATTCAGGGCTCATCTTCGTCTCCGCGGACAATGTCGACACCATCCTCGAGGCCACGAAGGGCGCCGAGTAGCGGCGGCTTTGCGACCACGAGCCATCTCGGCCCGGGAGCGTGTAACGCTCCCGGGCCGAGCACGAAAACGTCGGCCACGCCCTGAACGTGGAGGCCCCGTACGATGGCACGAACCCTGACCCCGCCCGCTCCGGTCACCCTCGCGGCCTTCGACGCCATGTTCGAGGCGGTCAAGAACTGGGGACGCTGGGGGCCCGATGACGAGCTCGGCACGCTCAACTACCTGACGCCCGATAAAGTGGCCTCCGCCGCCGCTCTGGTGCGAAGCGGGCGCACCGTCTCGATGGCGATCCCGATCAACAAGACGGCCGGGCCCGACAACCCCAACCCAGCCGTGCACCTGATGTCGCTGATGCACGACATTCCGATCAGCGAGAGCGGGCTGTCGTTCGGAATGTGCTTCCTCGGCATGGCCAGCCACGGCGATTGCCACACCCACGTCGATGCGCTCAATCACGTCGCCTACCGGGGCCAGCTCTACAACGGCAAGTCCGCCTCGCTCTTGACCTCGCGCGGCTCGGAGTGGGGCAGCATCGCGGCTTATGCGAACGGCATCGTCGGTCGCGGCGTGCTCTTGGACGCAGCGCGCCACCGGCAGGTCGACTGGCTCGAACCCGGCGAGGCGGTGAACCGCACGGAACTCGAGGCGATCGAGGCCGCGGAAGGCGTCCGGCTCGGCGAGGGCGACATCCTGGTGTTCCGCACTGGCCACCATGCCAGGCGCCTCGCACTCGGTCCCTGGAGCAACGAATACCCGCCGACCGGCGAGGGCAAGGCCGGGCTGCACGTCGACACCATCCCCTGGATGCATGAGCGGCGCATCGCGGCGTTCCTTCCCGACGGCGACGGCGAGACCGTGCCCAGCAACGTCGAGGGCATGCCGTACCCGATCCATCCGCTGCAGCTCACGGCCATGGGCATGCTGATCTCGGACAGCCTGCAGCTCGAGGACCTGGCGGAGGCCTGCACGCAGGAGGGGCGCTTCGAGTTCATGGTCGTGGGCCTGCCGCTTCGCCTGCCCGGCGCCACGGGCTCGCCCTGGAACCCGATCGCTATCTTCTGAGTCCGCGCGAGGCCACGAGGGAGGACAGCATGGAACGGCGCTTCGTGGGCAAGGTGGCCCTGGTGACCGGAGCCACCAATGGCATCGGGCGGGCGACCGCGGTGCGTCTCGCTGCCGAAGGTGCGCTGGTCGGCGTCAACCAGCGCCCGACCGGCGACCCCAGCGAGACTTTGCGGCTCGTCAAGGAGGCGGGCGGCGAGGCCTTTCCGGTGGTCGCCGACATGCGCGACCCGGAAGCCGTCACGGCCATGGTGCATGAGGTGGCCAGGCGCGGCGGGCGCCTCGACTACGTCGTCTCGAACGCCGCGATCAACCCCTTCATGACCTGGGACGCGACCTCGATCGAGGACTTCGATAAGCTGTTCGAGACCAACGTGCGAGGCACCTGGGTGGTGTGCACCGAGGCGGCCAAGCAGATGGTCAAAGAAGGCCACGGCGGCGCCATCGTCATGGTCAGCTCGATCTCGGCGCACGTGGGCGCCCCGGAGCAGGTCGCCTACTGCGGTACCAAGGGCGCGATCAGCATGTTGGGCAAGGCGCTCGGCGCGGTCCTGGGCAAGCAAGGCATCCGGGTCAACGTGGTCGAGCCGGGCGCTGTCGCCACGAACATGAGCGCGCCCATGTTCGACATGCCCGAGGTCATGAAATACTACCTCGAGCGCATCGCCTTGCATCGGATCGCCGACCCGTCCGAGCTGGCGGCGACGATCGCCTTCCTGCTCTCGGACGACGCCAGCTATGTGACCTCGGCGACGCTGCTGGTGGACGCCGGCTTCATCGTCAACGCCGAGCTGTGATGGCGATGGCGACCCGCCAAGCAGCTTACGGCGGCAGCTTGGCCATCGCCTCCTCGGCGAGGGCGCGCTCGGGGGTCTCCACGAACATGAGAGTGTCGCCGCGCACGAAGACGTAGAGCGGGCCCTGCGTCAGTTGACCCGGGTCGCCGATGCGGGTGACCGTGCGCCCGGCGAGAGTCTCCTCGACCTTGGTCAAGGGCGTCGTGCTGGAGGCCTGCACGGCCGTCTTGAAGCCCGGTAGCAGCCGGGCGGGGTCGGCGCCCTTGACGCGCCAGGCCCCCACCTCCGCCTCGAGGCCGCCCTGCGAATAGGCGCTGGCGAGCGAGAAGTCGGCCCGGGTCCTGCCCAGGCTGGCGAGGAACGCATCGAAGGCGGCGCTCTCGGTCGCGAGGTCGGTGCCGGCCTGGCTCTCGACGGTCAGCGTCACGCCGCCCAGCGTGGTCGGCAGCAACGCCTCTAGCTCCGGATCAGCATGGCGACCCTGGGCGATGGCCGACGCGGCCGCGCCACAGGCCGCGAGGACGAAAGCGACGAACAGTAGAACCCTCGGGAGCCCGAGCGCTCGGGCCGGCCGGGTGCGAGCGCCGATCACCACCTGGCGGCTCACTTCACCGCGCCCAGCGTCAGGCCGCGCACGAGGTGGCGCTGCACGAGGAGCGCGAAGATCACGATCGGCAAGGCGCCGAGCACGCCCGCTGCAGACATGGCGCCCCAGTCGATGTCGATCCGCCCGATCAGTGTCGCTGTGCCGCGCGGCATGGTCATCGCGCGCGGCGTGGCGGTGAGCACCAGCGCGAACAGGAACTCGTTGAAGGTCACGATGGCCGCGAAAATCGCCGTCGCGGCGAGGCCGGGGGCAGCGAGAGGCAGCGTGATCCGGCGAAAAGCCGTAAAGCGCGAGTCGCCATCGACCATGGCTGCTTCCTCGAGGCCGATTGCGATCTCGTGGAAAAAACTCTCCATCATCCACACGCAGAAGGTGATATTGAGCGCGGTGTACGTGAGGATCAGCCCGAGCCAGCTGTCGAGCAGGTTGAGCTGCAGCATCAGGAGGTAGACCGGGATCAGGATCACCGCCGGCGGCGCAATCCGCAGCGTCAGCAGCGCGAGCCCGACCCAGCGCTCGAGCCGGAAACGCAGACGGAAGCGCGCGATCGCGTAGCCGCCCAGCGACCCCGCCGCGAGCGCGAATGCGACCGACGCGGCGGTCACGACCAGCGAATTGGTCAAATAGTTGCCGAACTGCTTCTGCGAAAACAGGCGCCGGTAGTTGTCGAACAAGAGCTCATGCGGGTAGAGCGTGCCGTCCTGGGTGATTTCTTTGTTCGACTTGAGCGAGGTCGCCGCCATCCAGTAGATCGGCACGAGCACGATCACGAGCAGCACCGCCAGGACGATGCCCCGCCCGATGCGCCCGCTCATGTCGCGTCCGTGCGGCGCAACAGCCGCACCGTGGCAAGGGTGAAGGCCAGCACGAGCAGGCCCATCGTCGCGAACAGAGCAGCCGCGTATCCGGTCTCCTGGAATTTGAAGGCGGTATCGTAGCCGAAGATCGAGAGCAGCCGGGTGGCCTCTCCGGGGCCCCCGCGCGTGAGCACGAAGATCTGGTCGAAGGTGCCGAACGCGTCGATCGTGCGCAACACGATCGCGATTGCGAGTACCGGCCGCAGCATTGGCAGGGTGTGGTCGATCAACGTGCGCCATGGGCCCGCGCCATCGACGCGGGCGGCCTCGAACGGTTCCACCGGCAGCGATTGCAGGCCGGCGAGCAGAATCAGGAACATCAGCGGCGTCCACTCCCACACATCGAGCGCAACCAGGCCGAGGAACGCCCTGGTCGGATCGCCGAGAATCTGCACAGGCGTGCCGCCCATCGCCTCCGACAACGCGGTCAGCATCCCAGCATCGCTCGCGTAGATCAGGCGAAAGACGATCCCGACGACGACCGGGGTGATGACCATCGGCAGGATCAGCACGGTGCGCAGCAGCCGGATGCCGCGAAACTCGCGCAGGCAGAACAGCGCGAGCGCCAGACCGAGCACGGTCTCGATGCTGACCGAGAGGGCGACGAAACGCACGGTCACCCAGAGCGAATTGCGAAACTGCGCGTCTTCCCAGAGCCTGGTGTAGTTGTCCCAACCGATGTCGCGCAGCGGCTTGCCATAGCGGTAGAACTTGGTACTCGCGCGCAGGCCATCCCACAGCGGATAGATGAGCACGCCGAATACGACCAGCACGCTCGGCGCGAGGAGGAGGTAGGGCAGGGCCAGATCGAGCCCTGCCCCCTGAAGCCGCTCGCGGCCTGACGATCGCGCCTCCCGGCTCACTCGTAGTAGCCGGCGTGCGTCAGATAGTCGGTCACCTGCGCCGCCGCGGCATCGAGCGCGGCACCGCCGCCGGAGCCGGCCTGCAGCGCTTTGTTGAGCTCGATCCCAAGGAGCTCCTCGACCTTCGCCCAGTCGGGCGTCCGCGGCCGCGGCAGAACTCCGGCATCGAGCTGCTCCAGCGCGACGGGAATCAGGCGGTTTCCCGGGTCCGGCACCTTGAACGCGCTGCGCTTGACCGGAATCGAGCCCGCCTCGGCGAGCTTGGCCTGGGTTTCCGGGCTGGCGTACCATTTGAGGAAGGCGATCGCGTTGTCCTTGTTAGGCGCCGACTTGGGCACGCCGGCGATGAAGATGCCGAGCTGGGCGATCGCCTTCACCTCCTTGGGCACCACGCCAAAGTCGAGCTTGCCGACCACTTTCGACTGGGCGGGGTCGTCGGCCTTGAGCGCGTTGCCCGAATACTGGATGATAGCGCCCGCCTCGCCGCCCAGAATCGACGCGCCCTCCTGGTCGGAGTCGAACTCCACCACGCCGGGCGGCGCGTTCTGTTTGAGCGTACCGACGAAATAGTCGGCCGATGCCTTACCGGGCGCCGAGTTGAACGCCACCCTCCATCTGTCGTCGAAGAACTGCCCGCCGAACGACAGGAAGATGGGGTACCAGCTGGTCACGATCGGATTGCCGCTGACGCCGCGGAACACGATCGGATACTTGATCTTGCCGGCCGCGACGCCTTCCTTGCCCTTCGCGATCAGCTCGTCCCAGGTCGCGGGCGGGCCGTTGGTATAGACATCGTTGCGGTAGGTCAGGGTCTGCAGATCGCCCACGAATGGCATGGCGATCAGCGTCGGAGTGGCGTTTTCGAACCCCCTGACCCGCGGCTCCTCGCCGCGCGGCGGCCACCAACCTATGTCGATCATCGAGCGGATCCAGTCGCCGCCGGCGTCGACGCCACCGGCTCCCAGATCCTCGAGGACTTCGGCGGCGCCGAACTGAGGCACCCACGGGTCGTCGAGCAGGTACACGTCGTACTGGCCGGCCCCGCTCTGGGCGTCGGCAAACCATTTCTCGAGGGTGACGCCGTACTCGTCCTCGAGGTACTCGATGTCGAAGCCCGCCTCCGACTTGGCGAGCGGAATGATCTTGTCCTTGAACGGCGTCAGGCCACCATCGGCGAAGGCGCCGATGATCACCTTGCCGCCGGCCGCCTTCGCCATCGAGGCTCTTCCCGCGAAAGCGGTGAGGAGCGCCAGCCCCGCCCCACCCTGCAGGAGCCTTCGCCGACCGAGCTTCAGCCGGAAGCGATCAACGTCAGTCACCTCTCACCTCCCTTGTTGGGTGCACGATGCACCACGGTGGAACCGGACGCGTCGAAGAAGCACGCGTCCGCCAGATCGAAGGTCGCCCCGAGGGTCGAGCCGATCGGTGCGGTGAACCCCCGCTCAGCCCGGATCGCGAGCCGCTCGTCACCAATGCGCAGGTCGACCAGCGTCTCGTTGCCCATCGGCTCGACGACGTAGACCTCGCCGGCGAGCGCCGCGGGCTGCCCCGGCTCGACGAGGCGTACGTCCTCGGGACGGACGCCCAGATTTGTGACGCCGCCGGCCAGACACGTCGCCCGTCGCTCGGCGCAGAGCGGCAGCATCGCGCCCGCGACCCGGACGCCGACATCGTCGACGACGGCGCGCAGCACGTTCATCGGCGGGTTGCCGACGAATGTCGCCACGAACTGGTTGGCGGGCCGGGCGTAGATCTCGTCGGGCGGCGCCACCTGCTGCAACGCGCCCTCGCGCAGCACGGCGACGAGGTCGGCCATGGTGAGCGCTTCGGCCTGATCGTGGGTGACGTAGAGGGTGGTGGCGCCGAGCCGATGGCAGAGACGCTTGATCTCGCCGCGCATGGTCAGACGCAGGCGGGCGTCGAGGTTGGAGAGCGGCTCGTCCATCAGGAATGCGGCGGGGTCGCGCACGATCGCCCGCGCCAGCGCGACCCGCTGGCGCTGGCCGCCCGAGAGCTGCCGCGGCCGGCGATCGAGCAGATGATCGATCTCAAGGGCCGCCGCGACCTCGGTCACCATCCGCGCCCGCTCCGCGGGGACGATCTTGCGGATCCGCAAGGGGTAGGCGATGTTCTCGCGGACCGTCATATGCGGATACAGCGCGTAGCTCTGGAAAACCATCGCGACGTCGCGGTCGCGCGGCTGCAGGCGCGTGACGTCGCGCTCGCCGATCAGCACGCGCCCGGCGCTCGGCTGCTCGAGTCCGGCCAGAATGCGCAGCGCCGTGGTCTTGCCGCAGCCCGACGGCCCGAGCAGCGCGAGGAAGCTCCGGTCGGGCACATCGAGGTCGAGGGCACGGAGCGCCACCACCGACTCGAAGCGCTTCTCGACCGCTTCGTAGCGCACCGCGCTCACCGCGGCGGCCTCGCCGTGGTCGAGCGGATCACGAGCGCATTGCCCTGCACGTCACGCTGCGCCACGTGGCGGCCGGCGTGCCGAACCTCATGCTGCGGCCTTGCGGAATGCAGAGGTGAGCAGCTCGATGTCGCGGCGGGCCTGCTCGACTGGGGTCTGGACGGGCGCCTCGCCGGTGGCAGCGGCGTGGAAGGCGCGCAGTTCCTCGCGGAAGGCTTCTTCGTAGCTCGGGCGAAGATCGCGGATCTCGAGCGCGTGATCAGCCCCGCCGCGGCGCACCGTGAGCCGGGTCGGCAGGTGGCGGAGGTAGGGCGAGGGAAACGTCAGCTCGACGATCCGGTCACGGCAGAAGAACGTGATGCGCTCGGTATAGTCGGGCACGCCGGGCAGATTGAGGTGAGTCATGGCAACGCGACCGCCTCCGGGTAGCGCGAACGCCAGCTGAACGCCGCGGCCTTGGTCGAAGAGGGCGCCGTGGTCAGCCTCCGCCGGCAACTCCGCGCCGAGGTGAGCGAGCATTCCGTGCACGACCGCCACGTCGTGGACGAGCGCCGACAGAAACCCGGCGCCCAGCGCCCGTGCTCCGGCCTCGTCGAGCGGGCACCCGGCCGCCTCCCGCAGCTGCGCGAGGCCCCCGGCGCGGCTCTGCTCGCGCAGAGCTGCGGGCAGATCGTCCGGCCAGGTCATCGGCTGATGCGCCACGAACGGCTCGTGGTCCGGGTCGTTGACCTCGACTGAGATCAGCTTCACGTCCTCGACGCGCTCGGGGAGCAGATCGAGGGCGCGCCGATAGGCCGGGTCGTAGCGCTTCATGTACGCGACCTGAACGACGCGCCCGGAGCGGTCGCGCGCGGCCGCGATCTGATCGCAGCCGGCGACCGTGAGCGCCAGCGGCTTTTCGCACATGACGTGCAGGCCGGCGTCGAGCGCGGCCACGGCCAGCGCCGGATGAAACGGGTCGGGTGCTGCGATCACGAGCGCGTCAAGATCGCAGCGGAGAACGCCCTCGATGTCGGCGTGCAGCTCCTCGATGCCATAGCGGGCACCCACGGCCGCGCGGACCGACGGTGCCGCATCGGCCAGGGCGACGAAGGCGAACCGCTCGCGCTCCTCCCAAAGGTAGAAGGCGTGCTCGGCCTGCCCGACCAGCCCCGCTCCGACCAATCCCACCCGCAGCCGCTGCATCGACGTCTCGACTTGGAATGCCCTCGGTGACGTGGATGGAACATGGCGGGCGGGCCACTGTCAATCGACGCCCCCCGTGGGAGAGACGGCGCTGGCATTGGCGTGCCGAGATGGGCCGCGGTGTCGCCGCCTTTCCCTTGTCCCTGGCGGCGAGGCTCAAGCTTGTGCGGTTCGCTAACCTAACCCGAGAGCGTAGCGGCTGCGGAAAGTCGTGAGAAAGATGGTGCCCAGGGGCGGAATCGAACCACCGACACGCGGATTTTCAG
>JBKPDM010000138.1:0-4620 GCA_046727895.1 Pseudomonadota bacterium
GGGTGCCTTCGAGCTCTGAATCCTGACGGAGAAGGCGCGCCACCTCGAACCCATCGAGGTCGGGGAGTCCGATATCGCAGAGCACGACCTCGGGCTTCAGTCGGCGCGCCAGGGCGATACCGGTCTGGCCGTTGGCGGCCAACGCGACGCGGTGACCTTCGAGCTCGAGCACCTCGAGCAGTGCCTGTCCGGCATCGCGGTCGTCCTCGATGATCAGCACATGGCAGGAGGTCGGCGGCATCGGAGAGAAATTGTCAGGGAACCTGACAATCCGTACACGCTAATCCGGCGCGCGCGCTGGCGCTGCAACGTCTGAGCGCGTCTTCCTTCCAGGCTGTTGGGATCGCGGGTCGGCCAGGACGGTGCGTGCCGAGCGAGGGGGTGACACGACGCCCCCACCTGGTCTCCGGCCTCGCGTGACGGGCTGCCCGGGCCGCGGTGTCCGCACCACGGTCCCCCCTCACCGGAAAAATCCTGCGCCAATGGAGTCCGGGGCAGCAGCCCTCGGTGCCGCAGCCCGCGGGCGGCGCGAGTGCGATCCGAACGGTCGCCTCACGGAAAAGAGCAGCAGAACGGCGCGGGTCCGATCGCGCGCGTCGAGGGTCAGTGAAGCACCGCCGTGTCCGCCCTGGCTCCGCCGGGCCGCGCTCGGAAGAACTCCGCGGTGCTCGGTCGCTGACGGGCAACCTTCGCCGCGCACACCCGGGTCTTCTCCATCGCCTTGGCCAGCGAGTACGACCCGCCCGGGTATGCGCGCAGCCCGCTTTCCAGCGTTTCGCCGAGCTCCTTGGCCGCCTCCTCGCTGCAGCCGAGCTGGGTGTAGGCGAGGTACTGGACGTAGGTCTGGGGCAGCCGAGTCGCGAGCGGCTGGAAGTTCGTCTTGAGCCAGGCCCAAGCACCGGGCCTCAGCTCCAGGGTCGTTGTCTGCGAGTCGAGTACCAAGTCGAGCTCATTGACGCGGAGTCCCTCCCCCAGGGCGAGCGCCCGCGCTCGCTCGGCCAGCTGCGGATCGGTAAATTGGCCCAGACCCGCCAGGAGATTCTCGCGGACGTTGGAATCCTCGGCGCTGTTCAACCGCTGCAGCATCGTCTCGAACAGCTGCGGCGACCCCAACCGAGCGGCCGCTTTGAGAGAAACCTGAACCAGGTTCCGATCGACCGCTTCGGGATGCAGATGGCCATCCGCTCCCAGGTAGGCACGCCCCAGCGAGGCGGCCCGCTCGAGCACACCCTGGTCCATGGCCTCGAAAGCCAGATAGTCGATGAGCCAGGGACGGAAGATCTGCACCCGCTCCGGCTCGCCGGGCCTGGCTTTCCATCCCAGCCGTGCGAGGAGCGGACCGTGGAGGGAACGCATGTGGGCCTCCACCGCGGCCCGCTGCTCGGGCGGAGCCAGGAACTCGCGCACGACCTTCAAGAGCCCGGCCGGCTCCTGCGACACTGCCGGCTCCGGATCGCGTGCCAGAGGCTCGAGCGCGGCCAGCACGTCCGCCGCCGGCAATGCCCCACTGCGCAGCGCGGCGGCGAGATTGCTCCCCAGGGACATTCGCTCGGCCGCGGATAGATGCCGGTAGCCGCGAGCCAGGAGAGCCCGCAGCTGCGCCGGAGGGAGGGTCCACCGGTAGTACCCCTGCGCTCCGGGGTTGAGAGCGATCCAGGCCGGACAGCTCTTCTGCTGCAGGGGCAGCTCCGCTTCGGCAGCCTTCAGGAGCAGGCACTCCGGTTTCCCACTGGAGCGGTCGGTTCGGACGCAGACCGGGACTTCCCACTGGCCGCCGGGCCAGGCGGGAGATCCCAGCGGGAGATTGCGCGACTTCTTCAGCGCCACCCGTGGGCCGCGGGCCTCGCAGCGCAGCGTTGCTTGCACCAGAGGAATCCCCGGTTGGTCGACGAAGCTCCGCATCGCCGGGGCGACGTCCGTGCCAGCGGCAGAGAGCGCGGCCATCAGGTCTCCGCGGGTGGCATTTCCATCCGCGTGCGCATCCAGGTAGGCGCGGATGGCCGCCCGAAATGCCTCCGGCCCCAGGAACTGCTGGAACATGGCGATGACCTGAGCGCCTTTCGGGTAGACGACGCCGTAGTCGATTCCGAAGATGTCGCCCTCCACCTCGATCTGGGGGCGGATGGGGTGGACCGGGGACAACTCGTCCGTGGCCATCGCCTCCTGCACCTTCGAGAGGTATTTGAGGTCGTAGCGATTCCCCTTCGCCCAAGCGGCGGTCATCTGGACCTCCATCAGGCTGGCGAAGGACTCGTTGAGCCAGAGGTCGTCCCACCAGGCCATGGTCACCAGATCCCCGAACCACTGATGGGCCATCTCGTGGGCCATGTCCACGGCCACGGTCAGCTTCTGATCCTCGGAAGCAGTCCGGGGGTCGACCAGCAGCGCCTGCTCCCGGTAGGTGATGAGACCTGCGTTCTCCATGGCCCCGTACTCGAAATCCGGAACCGCAAGATGGTCGAGCTTCTCGTAAGGGAATTCCCGGCCGAACCAGCGCTCGAGCATGACCAGAAGCTCCCCGCCGGCCCGCAGTGCGTACCCCAGTTCGGACCCGCGGCCCTTGGTGGCGATGCCACGCACTTGAAGTGGCCGGGCGCGCACCTCGTTGGGTGGCAAGGGCGGCGGCGTCACCACGTCGAAATCACCGACTGCGAAGGCGACCAGGTAGCTGGGCAAGGGCCGCGTGGTCCGGAACCGCACCCGCTTCATCGTCCCCGACGCGGTCTCGTCCACCACGGAGGTGTTGGCCACCGCGATCAGGTTTGCTGGGACGGTGAGCGCCACATCCCAGGGAATCTTGAAGGACGGCTCGTCGAAGCAAGGGAAGGCCCGCCGGGCTTCCACCGCCTCGAACTGGGTGACGGCATACCAGCGGTCCCGGGATTTCACTCGGTACAGCCCTGCTAGGCGCGGGTTGAAGGCGCCACGAAAGGCCAGAACCAGCACCCCCTCCCCGGCCGACACCCGATGCGGGAGCTGGAGCCGGGCCACCCCGGTAGCATCGTCGGGTTGGAGGGTCAGGGGCAGCGTTTCGCCGGCGATGGCAAACGTTCCGCTGGTGAGGGTCAGCTCACGGGAGGAGATCCACAAGTCCTCGCGTGATTGAGACAGCTGAAGCGCGATCTCGACCCGACCGGTGAAGAATTCCCGCTCGGGAATCACCTCCAGCTCCACGCTCTGGCGAGTCGGACGAACGTCACCGGGGAGCCGGACGATTGGAACAGAGGCCCCGGGTCCGGCTGCGGCCGGTTGTGCCTGGGCGGCGGCGGGTGTCGCAGAAGGGCTGGAAGGGAGGGTTGCGTTCGGTTTCGGGACCTGTGCGCAGGCCGAGGCAAAGAGAATGCCGAGCAGCGTCAGGCCGGCGCGGGTCTGCTGGGGGAAGGCCATTGACCACCGGGAGAGGGGGACGACTGTGAGCTGTGCTTCAGATCGCAGCTCGGGGTCAATGGACTTGCAGAGACCAGCCGCCCGGGGTTCAGCCGACCGCACCAAGGCTGCTGCCGACAGCGGTGGCGGCGATTAATCCGTAGACCGCCGGGTCGCGCTGGCCACTCGGATTCGGTCGGAGGATAAAAGTCCATGTCATCCAAGGCGGAACAGCGGGCGCTGGCGGAGCGGTTTCGGACGCTCCATCGGCCGGGCACTCCTTTCGTCCTGGGCAATGCCTGGGACGTGGCCAGCGCATGTCTCTTCGAGAGCTGTGGCCTCCAGGCGGTGGGAACCACCAGCGCCGGGTTGGCCGCGGCGCTGGGCTATGCCGATGCAGAGGCGATCCCGCTGGATGAGCTGGCCGCGATGGTGCGCCGCATCGTCGCCGCGGTCGGCGTCCCGGTCAGCGTGGATATCGAGGCAGGCTTCGGGGTGGCCCCGGCGGGGGTGGCGGCCACCGTCCGGCGAATGCTGGAAGCCGGTGCCGTGGGGGTGAACTTGGAGGATGCGGTTCCCGGCTCATCGGGGAAGCTCTACCCGGTGGAGGAAGCGGTGGCCCGCGTTCGCGCGGCCTGTGAAGCCAGCAATGCGTTCGGCGTGCCGGCCGTGGTGAACGCCCGGACGGACATCCTCTGGCGGAAGGGCGCGGCCGATGCGACGCAGGTAGATGAGTGCCTGCGCCGGTTGCGAGCCTACGTGGCGGCGGGAGCCTCGTGCGTGTTCGCCCCGGGGCTTCAGCAGCCCGCTGACATCGAGGCGGTGGCTCGAGCAACGGGGGCTCCGCTGAACGTCCTGGCCACGAAGGGAATGCCGCCACTGCCCGAGCTGGCCCGGTTGGGCGTTGCGCGGGTGAGCCTGGGATCGGGGCCGATGCGGGCAGGACTGACCGCGGTGCGGAGGATTGTCGAGGAGCTCCAGAGCAACGGCACCTACGCAACGCTGACCGAGGGTGTGGTGAGCTACGCCGAGTTGCAGACGCTGGTGACCGGGCAGGGCCGCTCCTGACTCCCAGCTCGGCTACTCCAATCCCCCCACCCTCACCGCGCAGGCGCGCAAAGTGGCTGAACCGCACCGTCCTGGGGATCGGAGTGGCCAGCCTCTTCTCCGACGTCGGTCACGAGATCGCCACCACCGTGCTGCCGCAGCTGGTGATCGCCCTGGGCGGCACCTCGGCGGCCTTGGGCCTCATCG
>JBKPDM010000139.1:0-10229 GCA_046727895.1 Pseudomonadota bacterium
CCAGTACTGGGTTAGCAAGTCCCGTTCGCGGGGCAATACGTCATGGTTGCGACGCAACAACTTTACAAGATCGCTCATGCTCTTAGGCAGCGACGTCTGGCTCCTGCGAAGTAACTCCTCGTATCTTGCGCTAAGATAGAATCGGACCGCGTTTGCCATCCTTCGAGCGTGATCCAGAAAAGCATCGAGCGTGTACGATAGTGGATCTGTCACATCTGATGCGAGAACGTGAACTCCTCGCTCCGGTGGGTACCTTTTCACAAGCTCGACTTGGATACGAATAAATTCAAAGAACGTATAGCACATGCCGCCGAGTGAATAAGGAAGCTGTTCAAGGTTCGCCTTCCTCTGCTTGAGTGGCTCCACACCTTGGTCGAATGAGGTCAGCTGTGCTAGGAGGATAGGGAGTCTGGGCGCGAGCTGTATCCCTGTCCAGTAACCGTGGGGGTGGGAGCCCCTGAGAAGCGTGGGCCTCTCCTCGAGGGTAGCCATCCACGCTATGCCACCCAACCCGGCGCCACGTTCGCCTTTTCCGAAGGGGTCTGGGAGTTGTCGGCCATCGCCAGGCGAAGCTCTCTAGTATCTGGGCGACCACGGTGCGCGTTCTCGTACTGCTTTAGGGACGGAGCGTCAACGTCGCCGGATTCACGCGTCGACAGACCGACGACCCCGTACCGGAACCTGCGGTTGCGCGGTGGTACAGACGGTGCAGAGCCGGTGCAAACCACTCCGGGGCCTGGACATGCGAAGGCCGCCAACACATTGGATTGGCGGCGTGAATTTGGTTGCGGGGGCAGAATTTGAACCTGCGACCTTTCAGGTTATGAGCCTTTCGACCGCGGTGCTGTCCCCAAGGGGGCAAAGTGCCACCTCCCTCGCTGCTCCTCCCAGGCTACAGGACCATTGCCCAGCATCTCCGCGAGCCTCAGCCACTTCGGCTGCCGTCCGTCGAGGATCGCCTCCACGATATCTGGCGCGAGACAGGTGAGCGGCAGGAGCCGGCAGACGTAGGCGTCCGTGACGCCCTCCTGCTCCGCAAGGTCGGTGATCGACTTGGCCTGTCCGCTCTCGATCCTTCGGCGCCAGGGTGCGCGCGCACGAGCGCCTTGACCAGCGTCTCATCGCGGCTCGGCTTCCGTGCCGGCGTGGCCGCCCGTCGGGCGTCGCGCAGGCGACCCGCCGGCGCGAGCTCCGAGCCCCCAACCGCTACGTGTTAGCTGCAGAAGCCGAGGTCTCGCTGCTTTCAGCTGCCCCCGATCTCGCCGGAGCTTTGCGCCGTCTGGGCGCCGGCTTCTTTGGGCGGCCGAGGCCGATCGCGTGGGCCAGCTCTCACCGCTGCTGCGTATAGTTCGGCGCCGCCATCTGGTAGTCCGCCCTGAGGCCGAAGCGCTCCCGGTACTGTGCCGGCGTCAGCCCATGCTGAACGGCGAGGTGGCGCTTCAGTATCTTCTGGGCTTGCCGCAGATTGGGCAGACGAGGTGGTCAGGGCGGATCGACCGGCGGACGGAGACGGCAAGTTCACCTGTCGATAACGCCGCGAGCGCCGGAGTGCTGCCGAAAGCAATACGACAGGCTGCAGATTGAACACTGCCCGCGCAACGGTCCGGCGAGACCCGAGGGCTCGCTGGCGGGAAGGACTTCCCCTCCCAAGCCAGCCGGTTCAGGGGTGGCGGTCGCGGCCTCGCGCAACTATCTCGCCTATCATGCGTTGCGCCGACCCACCTGCTCAGCCCCCGCGCGCGCCGTTTCAGACGGCTGACCCGCCTTTGGCGCGAGCAGCGGTCCAGAAGCTGCGCCCCGATATCGATATCGGCGGGATCGACCCGCTCGCGCGGATTTGGGACGAGGTGGTGCATCGGATCATCTGCGAGATGCTGGACCTGAGCGCTCGGGAGAAGGCACCCCTCTACATCAACATCCGCCGGGAAATGGTCCTGGAGCTCGCGCAGGTGCAACTCTGGCTGGCCAACCAAGTCGTCGCGAAGCGGGTCGGGGACCGCGACCTGACGGCCGTGGATCCCGTGCAGGAACGGCGCGAGTGCCTTGGCCCGGAGGGGGCCGGCGCGATCACGGCCACGGCGAGGCTCGTCCATGAGAAGATCTGGGCGAAGCGCATCGAGGAGCGCTGGAAGCCGAAATCGGCGAAGGCGATCGAACGGGACGCCAATCCGAAGCGATCCACGCTCTCGGTCAAGCCGGTCAACACGAACCATTTCATCCCGCGCTGGTTCATTCGCGACAACTGGGCGGTCGGCAAGAATGTGCTGCGGTGGCGGCGTGGCGAGACGGGCTGGACGTCTGAGCTGCGCAGCTTCGGCGGATGGGGCTATCGGCGTAACCTCTACGACGACCGGATCGAAGCTTATCTCGGTTTGCTTGAAGGCGACGCGAAGACGCCGATCGAGATGCTGCTCGAGACGAAGCCGCTGAACGACCCGCAGCGGCTGTCGCTGGTCGGTTTTCTCGTCGCGCAGATCGTCCGCAGCCCGTTTCTGATCGAGGCGCTGCGGCGGGAGCTCGGGCCGATCCTCGCCGAGCTCGGACACAGCGACGATCCCGACATGGCCGACAAGGCTTATGCGACGCTCTATCGGAACCACGAATTCTATAACAAGCTCGCGCACCCGATCCTGTGGAGCCGCTGGGCGCTCGTGAGAGCGCGTTCGCCGGTCTTTGTCCTACCCGACACATTCTGTGCACGGAGCGATCTCGGCGACGGCCTGCGTCTGATCGTACCGCTCACGCCGACGACGTGCTTCGTGACCCTGCCGGGCCGCGAGACCGAGAAGCGAATTGTCCCGCTGCACCTCGCGGGTGACGATCGGCTCGCCCGACGGCTCTCGTCGATCCTCATTCGAAGCGCGGCTGGAGAATTTGTGTCGCATGCCGACTTCCGGCTGGATTCGAGCATCGGGGAGATCGGGTTTGCCGAGCTGCTGGCGGAGATCGAGACGGCCGTCGGCTGATACAGAAGCAAACCTCGATCGGCAAGGAGCAGTCTCGGAGGCTGGCGGGAGCCGACGTTAGAGGCTTACAGCCGCCGTGATCGGACCGTGGAGGGGTTCTCGGTCCATCATGGGCGCCCCTCGCCGGTCGGGGTCGTCCACTTCATTCGCCTCCCAATCTTCATGCTGAACGGTTTGATCGAAATTGCAGGCCATCAAAATCCGAAGCTCAACTCACGCGCTGCTCCTCCCAGGCTTGCAACCCGTTCCCCAGCATCTCGGCGAGCCTCAACCCCTTCGGCTGCCGCCCGTCCAGGATCGCTTCCACGATGTCGGGCGCCAGGCAGGTGAGCGACAGGAGCCGGCAGATGTAGGCGTCGGTCACGCGTTCCTGCTCCGCGAGGTTGGTGATCGACTTCGCGCGGCCACTCTCGATCCGCCGCCAGCGGTGCGCCCGGACGATCGCGTTGATCAGCATCTCATCGCCGCGCGGCCTCGGCGTCGGCACCGCTGCGCCCTCGGGCGTCATGATTAGCTTCCGGCCGCCCCGACGCTGCAGGGCGTCAACAACCGCGTGCGACCGCCACGAACCGATCCAGCACCGGAAAAGGATAGAAGCGCCGTATATCAACGACTGATGGTCATCAGCACAGCCCGCTCAACGTTGCGTACATGCGTCGCCATGGCGCGCCGGGCCGCGCGACGATCGGCCACCTGAACCGCTTCGAGAATCCGTGTGTGCTCCCGGGCGTCGGCGGCCACGCGATCGAACGGCTCGACCACTTCGAACAGACGCGTGGTCCGACGCAAGTCGTGGATCAGGCGGGCCAGCACCGGATTCCCGCTCGCCGCCGCAATCAGGTCGTGCAGCCGATCGTCGGCCTCCCAGTGCGCCTCTTCTTGCAGCGGAGCAGCAGCGAGGCTCGCAATGCGGGTCCGAAGGGTCTGCAGGTCATCCAGTGCGACCCGGCCGGCGGCAAGCGCCGCCGCCTCCGGCTCGAGCACTGCCCGTACGCGCATGGTCTGGAAGAACTCGCTCGCGGTGATCCGACGGACAGTGAAGGAACCCGAGCCTTGCTTGACCAAGAGCCCCTCTGCCTCAAGGCGAAGCATAGCCTCCCGGATCGGCGTGCGCGAGATATTGAATTGCTCGGCGAGCCGCCCCTCGACGATGACCTGGCCGCCCACGAGGCGGCGGGTGAGGATCCAACGACCGAGCGCACCGTAGGCCTGATCCGCCAGGCTCTCGGGGGGGCGGGGCTCGGCGGCGGGCCGCGCGAGTGATACGATGCCGGCCACGCTCACACCACGCCCGTCGTTTCGAGGACGCGTTTGAGCGCCTCGATCTCGTGGCGGGGCAACCGGACGATCGGTGCCCGGCAGGCGGGCGAGGGAATGCGGCCGAGCAGCGCGAGGCACGCCTTCAGCCTGGCGGTAGCGTAGAACCCTGGCAGGCGGCCGTAGATGGCATTTGCAAGCGGTTGGATGGCCGCATGCAGTGTCTGCGCTCCGGCCAGATCGCCCACGCGGACCGCCCCGTCGAGCCCGATGATCGGCTCCGGGATCACGGCGGCGAGGCTCACCAAGCTGCCCTCGGTGCCGAGCACGAAACAGGTGAAGAGGTGCTCGTCACCCGAAGCCATGACCGCAACCTCAGGGCGGATTCTCTTGACCAGCCTGCGCGTCGCCTCGTAGGCGGCGACCTCCCAGCTGCCCTCCTTGATCGCGATGACCTGCGGCAGTTCCAGCAGGCCTTCGAGCACCTCCGTCGGGTAGGCCATGCGGCCAGCGCTGACAGCCGCCTGGAACAGGAAAAGCGGTAGACCGGTAGCGTCGGCCGCCATCCGATGATGCGTCAGGGCTACGCGGCGGTCGTGCCCGAGTATCCAGGAATAGGGCGGAAAGACCATGATCGCATCCGCCCCCGCGGCTTCGGCATCCCGAGCCCGGGCCGCGGCCTCACGCGAATCCTCGGCGTTGATGCCAGCGACCAGAAGCAGCCGCTCACCCACCGCCTGGCGCACGATCTCGATCACGCGGCGGCTCTCCTCTCTCGAGAGGGCAAAGTTCTCGCCCGCATGCCCGTTCACCAGCAAGCCTCGGAAACCCCCGACGCTAGCCAGATCACCGACGTGCCGGGCGAGCGCCGTCTCGTCGATGCTGCCGTCATCGGTCATCGGACAAACATTCGCAGCGTAGATGCCGTGGAAACGTTCGGTCATATCACTTCTTTTTCCTTGGTACGCTCTGGGCTAGGCCGGAGCAGCCGCTCGATCGGAAAGAGGGGGCGTTCCGGCGCGCGACCCAAGATCGCATCGGCAAGCAGCCGACCCATGTACGGCCCGCTGGTGTAGCCGGAATGAACGCTGCCGATGACCCAAGCGTCGGGTACGCCAGGAATCGAACCGATCGCCGGCATGGCATCCGCTGTCTCCGCTTCGAGACCGAGCCAGGCGCGCACCAAGCGCCCCGCCCGCAGCTCCGGCACAGCGAAGGCGGCGAGGCGCAGATTGCCGAGTAGGTTCTCCATGATCAGCGTCCCCATGCCCTGCTCGCGATCGCCGACGCCCTGCCAGCCGCCGCCGACCAGCACGGTTCCATTGGCGAACTGCTTCAAGGAGAGCAGGCCGCTCGCGATCGTGACGACGGTGCGCATCAGCGGCGGCAGCCGCTCGGTCACCGCGAGCTGGTTGACCAGCACCTTAATGGTCAGTTCGGTGCCGAGCCACCGCAGCATCGGCTCGAGCCAGACGCCCCCCGCAAGAACGAGGCGCGAGGTCCTAAGGTCGAGACCGCGGCCGCGCAGGCGAAAGCCCCCAGCGTCCGGCTCGATTGCGCTCACCAGGCGATGCTCGAAGAGGCGCACGCTCTCGGCGGCGAGCGCCCTGCGGTATATGAGCCCGGTAAGATAGGCGCTGGCGTAGCCGTCGATCGGGCAGAAGGCGGCGAGCCGAACGTCCCTACTGAGGTTGGGCTCGATCTCTCGAGCGCGTTCGGGGCTCACGAGCTCCATCGGTGCGCCGGCGGCGCGGCGCGCGCGCATGCGCTCCTCGAGCAACGCCGCCTCGTCTTCGGTGAACGCGAGGCAGATCCCGCCGGTCACGACCACCCCGAGATCGCCGCCAAGCCACTCGCGTGCGCTGGTCCACATCTCGAAGCCACGCATGGCGTACGAGATCAGGGCAGCGCGGGTCATGTGCAGGGTAAGCGTGCCGGCGTTCACGCCGGACGCGCCCCGGCAGATGCTGTCGCGGTCGACCAGAGCGATGCGCATGCCGCCGCGAGAGAGGAACAGCGCCACGGTCGCACCCATCACGCCGGCCCCGACCACGACCGCGTCCAGCCGCCCGGCATCGGTCCCGTCCGTCACAGTGGCGCCGCCCGCGGCCGGGGAATGTCGGCGTAGCCGTAGTCGCCGAGCAGATCGTCGAGGGGGACCGGGCGGAGCGGTGCCCGGCCCGTCCAGTAGCCTGCCGCATCGCGTGAGCCAAGGACGGTGGCCAGCAGGGAGGCCGCCGCCTCGCCACACATCCGCCCCTGGCATGGTCCCATGCCGCAGCGCGTCCAGGCCTTGAGCTGGTTGATTTCGACCGCACCGGCTGTGATCGCCGCCCCGATCTCGGCGCGAGTCACGTCCTCGCAACGGCAGACGATGGTCTCCTCCGGGATGCTCAGGACCTGGCCCGGGCGGAGCGCCATCAGCCGGGCACTCGCCTGGCCGAAGCGCTCGGCACGCCGGAGCCGCCGGCGGATGGTCGCAGCCCGGCGCTCGAAGGCGTCCTGGTCAAGGCGGCCCTGATCGTGCACCGCGGCGAGCCCCGCGAGGCGGCCCTGCTCCACGGCGGCAGCAGCACCGCGGATGCCGCCGCCGTCGCCAGCGACGAAGAGGCCCGGGACGCTGGTCCGGCCGGCGTCGTCGCGAGTCGCCACCCAGCCGCCGAGCGTAGGATCGTAGCGGTGTTGGGCGCCGAGCAGGCGGGTGATCTCGGTCCGCGGCACGAGGCCGTGGCCGACTGCGACCCAGTCAACTTGAAGGGCCAGCTCCCCGGCGCTGGCGACGAAGCGTCCGCTGGCATCGACCGGCGCGATCGCCACGTTCAGGCGCCCGTCGGTGCGCACCACGCGGCGGACAGCGTGGCGGTAGTGGACTGGCACGCCGCGTCGGCGCAGGCGGGCGAGCCAACCAAGGCCGCGCACGAGCAGGTCCGGGCGGGTCAGCATGGCCGGCAATGTCGCGAACCATTCGCGCCGGTCCGCGAGGTCGACCACGGCCGCGACCTCCCCGCCTGCCTTGAGCACGTTGGCCGCCACCGCCGGGAGCAGTGGGCCGCAGCCGGCGACCAGCGCGCGCTCGCCAGGCAGCACCTGCTGTGCTTTCAGAAGGATGGTGGCACCAGCGAGTCCGACCACGCCGGGCTCGGTCCAGCCCGGGAAAGGGATTACTCGTTCAGTTGCCCCACTCGCGGCAACGATCGCCGGTGTACGCAAAGTGACCGGCCCCTCCGGTCCCAAGGCCTCGATGCGGAACCGCTCGGTGATCAGCCATACGCGGTGGTCGAAGGCGGTGGTGACGCCACTCGCTGCCAACTCGGCGCGTAGACGATCCCCGGCCTTGGCGTCAGCATCGGCCTTCCGGCGAATGAACCCCTCGGGCGGGGCACGCCAGACCTGCCCACCGGCCGCAGGCGCCTCGTCTACCAGGAGGCAGCGCAGACCTTGGTGGTGTGCCGTCAGGGCCGCGTTAGCTCCGGCCGGGCCAGCGCCAATCACCACGAGGTCGAATTCGCTCACCCGCTCCCTCCGCCGGTCTCGACCCGCATGCCGACCCGAACCGGGGTCTGGCAGGCGGGCACGAGGCGGCCGTCGACCCGGACCACGCACTCCTGGCAGACCCCCATCATGCAAAAGGCACCGCGCGGCGAGCCGAGGCGCGGGCTCGCGCGCAGCGCGCGGCGGCCAGCGATAAGGAGGGCTGCGGCAATGCTTTCGCCCGGACAGGCGGCGACGGCTGCGCCGTCGACGATGATCTCGACCGGCAACGGACGCGCAAGCGCACCCTCGATGCGACGGCCCGAAAGGTGCTGCCCGGCTCGGCTCTCGTTTGCCATTGACCCCGCTCCGGTATACCGTCAGCATACGATCCGTACCCGATCCTGCAAGACGTACGGCGTCCCGTGGGAGGATTCACCGACGGCACCGCGCCCCCGCAGGAGGGTCCCGCGGCTGCCGAGCACAGGGAGACTTAACGTGTTTCGAACCTCGCTCCGCGCCGCGCTCGGCGCCTTGTTCCTGATCGCGATGCTGCAGCCGGTCGCGTTCGCCCGCAGCCTCGACGAGATCCTCTCTTCAGGCCGGCTCGTAGTCGGGGTCAACCCGACCCTGCCGCCGCTGGGCTTGTTCAACGAGAAGAACGAGATCGACGGCTTCGACGTCGACGTCTCGCGCAAGATCGCCGAGATGCTCGGCGTCAAACTCGAGATTCAGCAGGTCAGCTCGCCCGATCGCGTTCCCTTCGTGGCGAGTGGCAAGATAGACTTCGTCATGGGGGCTATGACCCGGAACCCGGAACGCGCCAAGGTCATCGACTTCACCGTGCCGCTGCACACCGAGGTCTTCAGTGTCCTGACCACGGCAAATAAACCTTTTAGCAGCTGGAAAGATTTGAACAGCGAAGATGTTACCCTTGTCCAAGTGCGTGGCACAACTCCGCTCGAATTTATCAAACAGAACCTTCCAAAGGCCAAGCTTATGCTTCTTGACAACTATCCAGACGTCATTCGAGCCTTGGCTCAGGGGCGCGGTGATGCAATGATTGATGTCATCGATTACATGGGTAGGTACATGAACAACTATGATGCCGACTGGAAGGTTCTAAAGGAGCCGATCGGCCCAGTGTACTACAACTGTCTTGGTGTTCAAAAGGGAGACGATACCCTCCGTCGCTGGCTGAACATTGCTCTTTTCGATCTACAGCAATCCGGTTTCGTCGCCGATACCTACAAGAAGTGGTTCGGCATCGATATGGTCTATCCTGTCCCCGTCACGCCCTACTTCTGACGCTGTTGACACTGTACCGGCGGCGGTGGAGCCTACGGCGGAATATCGCCAGAGCCGCCGCCGGAACGTTCGGCGGCGGCGCCTGGCCTCATGAGCTATACCCTCCAGTTCGGGCAGGTCTGGCCCTACCTCCCTTACCTTGCCGCGGGCGCCCTGGTATCGCTCTGGCTGGCCTTTCTCGCCTTCATGGGCGGCATGGTGATTGGCCTGCTCGGGGCCATGGGCAAAACGTTCGGCCCCCGACCGGTGCAACGCATGACCCATGCTTACGTCGTGTTCTTCACCAACACGCCGCAGCTGGTGCAGATCTATTTTCTCTACTTCGCCTTACCCGAGGCGGGCATTCTGTTGGGCTCGTACCAGGCGGTGCTCATCGGCATGACCCTGAACGCCGGCGCCTACCTCACTGAGATCCAGCGCGCAGGCTTCCTCTCCGTGCATCGAGAGGAACTGGAGGCAGCCGAGACGCTGGGCATGTCGCGCCTGCAGTCGGTCCGCTACGTGATCCTGCCGCACATCATTCGCGTGCTGTTCCCGCCGCTTTCCAACCAATACATCCTAATGACCCTCGGCAGCTCCATGGCTGCGATCTTTGGCGTGGAGGAGCTGACCGGACGCGCATTCAACGTCAATGCCGAAACGTTCCGCTCCATCGAAGTGTTCTCGCTCGCGGCAGGGCTCTACATCCTGCTTACGCTGATCGCCTCGATCGTGCTTGCGCTCGTCGGGCGGCACCTATTCCGGGCGCGGATGAGGATCGTTTGATGTTCGCTCGGATGATCGAACAAACCCCGGGCTTTCTTAGCTACTACAACGTCGTCTTTCTGTTCAAAGCGCTGGTCGGCACCTTTCTGCTCTCCGCCATAGGCTGCGTCGTCGGGTTCCTAGCGGGGTTTGCGCTCGCGGTCCTGCGCCGCACGGACACAAGCGGTCTGCTGCCGTTCAGAGCCTTGTCGCTGCTCTTTGTCGAAGCGTTCCGCCGGATTCCCTTCCTCGTTACGCTGATGCTGACGTTCTTTGCGTTTCAGGCCCTCGGCATCGACATCCCGATCTTCTGGGTAGCGGTGGTCAGCGTCTGTCTGATCGCCAGTGCCTTCATCGCCGAGATCATCCGCAGCGGCCTCGAATCGGTGCATCACAACCAGTGGGATGCCGCGGCGGCGATGAACATGAGCTATCTCACGACGCTTCGCCTGGTGGTCATCCCGCAGGCTTGGAAGATCATCC
>JBKPDM010000140.1:0-4885 GCA_046727895.1 Pseudomonadota bacterium
GGGCGGAACCGGATCAGCCGGCGCGCGCCTATCTCAAGGCCATTGCCGGCGATCCCGAGGGTGTGCACCGAGCGCTGCATTCCGCCCCCGTGGGGAGAGCCAGTTGATCTAGTTCATTTCCCATCCCATAACGTCCGTTGCAGGGCGCCTCGGGCAGAAAAATGCCCGGAAAAGCTGGGCTCCGGAAAGCTGGAGCTTCACCCCGGATCCCAAGGGGTGAGGGGGTGAGGTTCAAGGGTTCCAAGGGGCAATCTGTTGCTCAATGATCGCCCGGCCTACACAAAGCGCAGCGCCGAGGGCCGCTAGGCAGCGCCGCGGGACAAGATGGTGCGGAAAAACTTGAGCTTCACAGGCGCCGGTAACTAAAGGAGCAGATCTCGCTTGCGACGACATCAAAGGAGGGCTCATGACGCGGATTCTGCTGATCGGCTACGATCCGGACACTGTGGATTTTTCCGACCCTGCTTTGCCGCCGGGTATGACAGCTGAGAAGATTCGCGCAGGCATTGGAGTTGCGCTGAAGCGCTTTGCTGAACGCGGATGGGATGGCGACGTTTGCCTCATCCGACCTGATGAAACCGCTGGGCCGACAGTAGAGCGTCAGCTAGCTTTGACGAGCTATGATTGCATTGTAATCGGAGCGGGCGTCCGCCTGCCGCCTCAGCTCCTTGCATTATTCGAAGCCGTCATCAACGCTGTTCACAATGCCGCCCCACGCGCGGCGATTGTCTTCAATACTCGGCCAGAGGACAGCGCCGATGCTGCCGCCCGATGGTTACCGGCTGGTTTTCGGCCTGTCGAATAGGCGAATAGGCATGCTTCGCGTCAGAGACACGTGCGACGGCTCGCAAATTCCTTCCCAATCTCGGCCAACACCAGCATCCCCGCGTCCGAGGTCAGGCGTCCGCCGTCGAACGCGGTATTCATCTTCCTGCCGCGAGCGGCGAGAAGGTGGCCCGCTCGTGCCGTTCCATCGCGCGCTCCGCGGCGGCTTGGGCTAGACTGCATCTAGCGGCGAGCGCGCCCGATCAAGGGGACCAGGGTGGACGTCGGGGCTTGGTTGCGCGAACTGGGTCTAGGCCAGTACGAGCGGGCGTTCCGCGACAACGACGTCGATGCCGACGTCCTGGCCGAGCTGACGGCCGACGACCTGAGCGGCCTCGGCGTCGCCTCGATTGGCCACCGGCGCAAGCTACTTGCCACGATCGCCGCTCTGGCGAAGGGTACGCCTTCCGCGGAGATCCCGTCGGCTCAGACCGGACCCATGCCGTCGATCGCCGGCCGCCTTCCCGTCCCGAGGTCCACCGACGCCGAGCGACGGCAGCTCACGGTGATGTTCGTCGACCTCGTCGGCTCGACCGCGCTCTCGACCCGTCTCGATCCCGAGGACCTGCGGGAGGTCATTGGCGCGTACCAGGAAGCCGTCGCGGGCGAGGTCGCCCGGCTCGACGGGCATGTCGCCAAGTTCATGGGGGACGGCGTGCTCGCCTATTTCGGCTTCCCCCGGTCCCACGAGGATGACGCCGAGCGTGCGGTCCGGACCGGGCTGGACATCCTCGGGGCTGTCGGCCGGCTGCCCTCGCCGGAAGGCGTGCCGCTGGCCGCCCGGATCGGGATCGCAACGGGGCTGGTGGTGGTGGGCGAGATGGTCGGCAGCGGCGCCTCACAAGAGCAGGCGGTCGTCGGCGAAACCCCGAACTTGGCCGCGAGGCTGCAAGGCCTGGCCGAGCCGGGCAGCGTCGTCATCTCCGACGGCACACGCCGGCTCGTCGGCGGCCTCTTCGAGCACGTCGATCTCGGCGGTGTCGAGACTAAAGGCTTCGCCGAGCCGGTTCGGGCCTACCGTGTCATCGGCGTCGGCACCGCGGCGAGCCGGTTCGAGGCGTTCCACGCCGCGGTCCTGGCCCCGCTGGTCGGGCGCGAGGAGGAGATGGACCTGCTGCTGCGGCGTTGGGACCATGCCCGTAGCGGCGAAGGCCGGGTGGTCCTGCTCTCCAGCGAGCCGGGGGTCGGCAAGTCGCGGCTGCTGGCGGCGGTGCAGGAGCGGCTCGGCGAGGAGCCGCACACCCGCCTGCACTATTTCTGCTCGTCGCACCGCCAGGACAGCCCCCTGCACCCATTCGCGGCCCAGCTCGAGCGCGCGGCGGGATTCGCGCATGGCGACCCGCCGGAGGCGCGGCTCGAGAAACTGGTGGCGCTGCTGGCATCGACCTCGCCGCCCGCGGAGGACGTGACACTGCTGGCCGAGCTGCTGTCGCTCCCGACCGGCGACCGCCACGCCCCATCGCCCCTCGCCCCGCAGCGCAAGCGGGAGCGGACCTTCGAGGCGCTCCTGCGCCCGGTCGAGCGGCTGTCGCACCGCGGCCCCGTGCTGATGGTCTTCGAGGACGTGCACTGGATCGACCCCAGCTCACGCGAGTTGCTCGACCTCACCATTGAGCGTGCGGCCCGGCTGCCGGTCCTGCTGCTGGTCACCTGCCGTCCCGAGTTCCAGCCGTTTTGGACCGGACAGCATCACGTGACGGCCCTGGTGCTCAATCGGCTCAGCCGAAGGGAGGGCGACGCGCTTGTGCGACGGGTCGCGGGCGGGGCAGCGCTACCCGACGATCTGGTGGCGGCGATCGTCGCGCGCGCTGACGGGGTGCCGCTCTTTCTCGAGGAGTTGACCAAGGACGTGCTCGAGGCCAGCGCGGGCAAGGGCCTCGCCGCGAGCCCACTCACGGTGCCGGCGGTCCCGGCCACGCTCCACGCCGCGCTGATGGCGCGGCTCGACCGGCTCCATCCAATGGCCAGGGAAGTGGCGCAGGTCGGCGCCACAATCGGCCGGGAGTTCTCCCACGAGCTGCTGGCCGCCGTGGCGGACCCGGCCGGCTTGGCCGCGGCGCTCGACCAACTCATCGGCGCGGGACTGGTCTTTCGGCGTGGCGAGGGTATGGAAGCTGCCTACCTCTTCAAGCACGCTCTGGTCCGGGAAGCGGCATATGGCACCCTCCTGCGCGACCGCCGGCGGGGGCTCCACGCCGCCATCGCGCGCGTCGTCGAAGCGCGCTGGACGGCGGGCACGGCGGACGGGCCGGAGACCGTGGCCCACCATTTCACCGAGGCCGGGCTGCCCGAGCCCGCCGCCGCCTGGTGGCTCGAGGCCGGGCAGCTCGCCGCCGCCCGCTCAGCCTATGTCGAGGCGGTCCGCCACCTGCGGCGCGGGCTGGACGCTATCGCGGGCCTGCCGGCCACGCGCGAGCGCGCCGAGCACGAGCTCCGCCTCTGGCGCGCGCTCGGGGCCGCTCTTGCGGTGGTTCGCGGCTACGCCGGGCCCGAGGTCGGAGAGGCCTTCGCGCGCGCTCTGACGCTTTGTCGCGAGCTGGGGAATGACAACGAGATTTTCCCGGTGTTGTATGGCCTCTGGGTGCACCGCCTCAACCGCGCCGAGTACGCCGCCGCCGGCGAGACCGCGCGTGAGTTCATGGAGCGCGCGGAGCAAGGGAAGGACGCGGGCGTCATCCTGACCGGCCACACACTGGTCGGGTCGGTCTGGCTGATGCAGGGGCGGTTCGCGGCGGCCCGGGAAGCCTACGAGCGGACGATCGCTCTCTATCAACCCGAGCGCCACCGTGCGCTGGTTGCCGAATACGTGACCGACCGGCGCGTCGTCGCCAGGCAGCTCCTCGCCGAAGCGCTCGGCGCGCTCGGATACTGGGACCTTGCCCGCCTGCACGCGACGGAGGCCCTCGCCGAGGCGCGTGACCTCGGCCATCCGGCCACGGAGGCATACGCTCTATGGCTCAGCATGATGTTATGGCAGGTGACGGGCGAGGTTGACACGGTCGAGTCCCACGCCGAGCGGTTGACCTCCCTCGCCCTTGAGCTGCGGGCCGACTTCTGGCTGGGCATCGCCACCGCCTACAATGGCTGGGTGCGAGCCGCGCGAGGCGACGCGACGACTGCCATCCCGCTCATCCGCGATGGCATCGCTACGTATCGCGCCTCGGGAGGCGCCTCCCGTCTGACGAACTACCTGACCCTGCTGGCCACGGCACACCGGATCGCCGGCGAGGATGCCGAGGCACTCGCGCTGATCGGCGACGCCGCAGCCGAGGCCCGGCGGACGGGCGAGGACAGGTCGCTCTCAGAAATCCACCGTATGCGGGGCGAGATCCTCGTCTCCATGCCAACGCCCGACCTCGCGGCGGGTGAGGCGAGCCTGCGCGACGCCGTGGATCTGGCGCGGGCGCAGGGCGCGAAGGGTTGGGAGCTGCGCGCCGCGACCTCTCTCGCCCGTCTGCTGCTCGGGCGAGGTGAACGGCAGCAGGCGCTCGACCTGCTTGCCCCGATCTACGCCTGGTTCAGCGAAGGCTTTGATATGCTCGACCTAAGAGAGGCGCGAGCACTGCTCAACCAGTTGGCCTGAGCACCTCGTTGCGGCAAGCGGCCGCCGCGGCGCTCCTCTGTGTCTGCGGCCTGGGCCGGACCAGGCACCCCGACTTCGCCATGGCGTCGGGCGAGATGTCCGTAGTATCAGCGTCAAGCCGTTCTTGGCTCGACCGCGCCGCGTTCGCTGCCCAAAGCCGTCCAGCTCCTCCCGCCACCCAGCACGCGGTCTCGCCGAACGGGATCACCTTCCGCGACCCTTCCGCGAGACCTTCAGCTCTCGGCTGATCGCCTTGCCCCTTCCCATCCCATAACGTCCGTTGCGGTGCGCTTCGGGGCAAAAATGCGCGGAAAAGCTGGGACAACCCGAACCACCAGCGCACCGATGAGCCGGGCGGGTCCGTCAAGCCGCCGCAGCGTCGTTGCGCGCTCTGGCACAAGCGGAAGACCATGGCCAGCGCCGTCCGGCGTGATAGGCAGCCCTTGGTGGTGCGCCTGGAGCCGGCGTCTCAGAGCG
>JBKPDM010000141.1:0-7798 GCA_046727895.1 Pseudomonadota bacterium
CGGCCCGAGCCTTCGCCCAACAGGGTACGGCCGCGGTGGTCACCAGCGAGCAGATGCGTCCGGCGCTGCCCTACGGCGTGCAGAGCGGGGATCTCCTGGGCGATCGGGCCATCCTCTGGGCGGCGAGCGATCGCCCGACGCGCATGCTGGTCGAGTGGGCGACCAGCGAGAGCTTTGCAGACGCGCGGACGGTGCAGGGCCCCGCGGCGCTCGAGGACAGCGGTTACACCGCCAAGGTCGACTTGGCCGGCCTGCCGCAGGGCCAGAAAATCCACTACCGTGTGACCATGGTCGATCTGGCCGACCACAAGCTGGTGAGCCAGCGGGTCGCCGGCAGCTTCTGGAGCCCGCCCGCGGCGCGGCAGAACATCCGCTTCGTCTGGTCGGGCGATGTTGCGGGGCAGGGCTTCGGCATCAACCGCGAATGGGGCGGGATGAAGGCCTTCGAGGCGATGCGCCAGGTCGAGCCCGCCTTCTTCATCCACTCGGGCGATACGATCTACGCCGACGGTCCGATTCCGGCCGAAAAGGAGCTGTCGGGCGGCGGCGTCTGGAAGAACGTCACCACCCAGGCGAAGTCCAAGGTCGCCGAGACCCTGGACGAGTTCCGCGGCAACTTCGCTTACAACCTGATGGACGAGAACCTCAGGCGGTTCAACGCCGAGGTGCCGATGTTCGTGCAATGGGACGACCACGAGACCGCCAACAACTGGTACCCGAGCGAGGACTTTGCGCAGGATCCGACCAAGAGTGCGTATAAGGTGACCAGCGCGGCGCTGCTCTCGGCGCGCGCGGCGCGAGCCTTTCAGGAGTATCTGCCGGTGCGCTGGGGGTCCGCCGCGTGGCCCGAGCTCTACCGGAGCTTCCGCTACGGCCCCTCGCTCGAGGTCTTCCGGATCGACATGCGCAGCTATCGCGGGCCGAACACCGCCAATCGTCAGACGCAGCCGGGGCCCGAGACGGCCTTCCTCGGGGCGGAGCAGGTCCGCTGGCTGAAGCAGGCGCTGCTCGCCTCCGACGCGACCTGGAAGGTGATCGCTGCCGACATGCCGATTGGCTTGGTCGTACCGGATGGCGACAGCGCCTTCGAGAACCTCGCCAACGGCGACGGCCCACCGCTCGGACGCGAGCTCGAGATGGCGGGCCTGCTCCGCTTCATTCGCGACGGCGAGATCAGAAACGTGGTCTGGCTGACCGCGGACGTGCACTACACGGCGGCCCATTTCTACGATCCGAGCAAGGCGCAGTTCCAGGAGTTCGCGCCGTTCTGGGAGTTCGTCTCGGGCCCCCTCAACGCCGGCACCTTCGGTCCCAACCAGCTCGACAACACCTTCGGCCCCAAGGTCGTGTTCCAGAAGGCGCCGCCCGAAGGCCAGGCCAATCTGCCGCCGTCCGCGGGGCTGCAGTTCTTCGGCCAGGTCGACATCGACGGCGCCAGCGACGTCATGACGGTCACCCTCAAGGACCTCGCCGGCGCCAGCCTGTTCACCCAGGAGTTGATGCCCGAGGTCTAGCTCCATCTTCGGGCGTGCGGATCACGCGGGCGGCGTAGCGCTGTCCGGCAAGAATCGGGCCTCGATCAGGCCCAGGGTCCTCTTCACCCTGGTCCACAGTGGATAGTGGCGCAGGTCCGGTAGGTACCGGGGCTCGGTGTCCTCCTGCCGGGCCAGGCACGCGCTGGCGAAGGTCACGCCAAGCGGCCGATCCGTCGCCTGGTCGGTCGTGACTTCGGTCAGCTGACAGACCCGGAAGCCTTGGCGAAGCCTGGTCGCGATGGCATTGGCGCAGCTTTCGAGCCGCTTGACCTCGGCGAAGTGCTTGTCATCGAGGTTCTTGCTCAACGCCTCCATGTCCCGGTCCTCGAGGATCTGCCGGTCGTGGTCGAGGAGGCTATCAACCGGAACAGAGCTCCGCCTGAACGCGTTCAATTCGAAGATGTACGGAACCGAGGTGCTGGCCTCCTTAGCCTGTAAACTTGGCGCGACGACGCCCAGGATTCGAGAGACGAAGGGCAGCGCCTCGCCGAGCACGTTCACCAGGCGGACGCCAGGCTCTGGGTGCTCCTGCGGAGCGAACTCACCGGGTGCTAAAGAGCAGAGCGGCTCCCGGATCTCGTTCTGGTCGGAGATCACGTAGAATTGTCCCGGCAGCGCGCTGTTCAGTTGCGAGGCGTCGATCCAGCTATAATGGTCGAGGGCGTCGTTGTAGGAGGCGGTTGCGAGGAACGATGCGAGTGTCGTCCCGCTACTCAAGGCGATCGCAGAAACAAAGAGCGTCACCGCCTTGCTTTTCAACATGTTGAGCATGGCTTTGCTCCTGCAAGATCGTGTCTGGTCGGCGGCAGCAGCCGCCCGATCGGTAATCCACCTCACCTACCTGGGCAGCACACACCACGGCCGCAATCGATATAGCCCGGTGGGCAGGCATTCGCGGGGCTCGCCACCAGTTGGAACGCGGTGCCGGCGAGCAACAAGATGATGATCATGCGCATGGCTCGATCTCCTAATGGTTGGGGCTTCACGATAGCTTCAGCATCATCATCTTATCGTGCTCAGGTTGTGGACCGCTTCACACGAGTACAACTATTTTTTGTAACGAACGGTAACCCGGCCGCGACCGGCAAGAGTGATCGGTCGAGCCGCCCGACGGCAATGCTGGGCCAGCGATCCGCTCAGCGTTGCCAACCATACTCGCTGTAGGCGATGCCGGCACGCCAGAGCGTGATCGCCTGACGCACGTAGGGCACCATGTTGGCCGGCAGACCATCGAGCGGGAACCAGGCGAGCTGATCACACTTGTCGGGTTCCTTGTTCACGGGCTCGCCGCGCCAGCGCTCGGTCGCGAAGAACAGACCGATCCGCTCATCCCGATCGCAGCGATGGGTCACGTGCGCGAAGGCGAGATCGTCGATCGCCAGCTCGATGCCCGCCTCCTCGCCCGCCTCACGGCGGAGCGCCTGACGCGCCGTCTCGGCGCCGTCCATGTGGCCCGCGACCACGCTGTAGTTGCCGTCCTGATAGCCGGTGTTGAAGCGGCGAAGCAGCAGGATGCGATCCCGCTCGATCAGGAGCAGATGCACCTCCGGGATCAATCTGAAGCGTTGCATGATGTTCTCGCCGTGGCCGTGACAGGTCGCGACCGGCGGACGGTTGCGCGCGACGCCCGATCGGTGCGACCTTGCTGCCGGTTTAGACCCTGATACCCGGCAAGAGAAGGCGAGAGGGCAATGGACGCAGCGGCGCTCAAGGAATTGCAGTCTCCGTTCAAGCAGCGCTACCGGGATGAGCCCGAGGCGGCGGTGATCACCCTCAAGGCCGAGGGCGAGATCGGCGAGGGGGTGACCTGCTCGGTCAAGACCGCGAAGGCATTGGTCGAAGCGGGGCTGCACCCGGCGACCGGCGGCTCGGGCCTCCATGCCTGCTCGGGCGACATGCTGCTCGAGGCGCTCGCCGCCTGCGCCGGGGTCACGCTCAATGCGGTCGCGACCGCGCTCGAGATCCCGCTCCGCTCCGGGCGGGTGCGGGTCGAGGGCGATCTCGACTTCCGCGGCACGCTCGGCGTCGCCAGGGATGCGCCGGTTGGCTTTAAGGACGTCCGCCTTCGCTTCGATCTCGACACCGACGCCTCCGAGGAGCAACTCGCGACGCTGATGAAGCTGACCGAGCGCTACTGCGTCGTCTACCAGACGCTCCGCACGCCACCTGAGGTGCATCTGAGCCGGCATATTGTCTGACAAGCCAAGGTGATCGCCTGCCGAGGCGCGGCCCGCTCAAGCGCCGACCGAGAGCGATCGGGCGGCATGCCGCGCGCTTCGATCTCGCCTTTCATCCTGCGGTTTTCTCGGACCTTCCAAACACGGGAACAAGAAGCGAGGCTCGAGCCAGGTTCTCGCCAACACCAGAACGATGCGACTGCGCCGAGTCCTCTTGGTTGCACTTCTTGGCAGATCTGTTAGTAAGGACTGCTTGACTCAAGGAGGCACTCAAAGTGAGTGACGCCACAGATTACTCGAAGCTCGCCGAGATGACCGCAGAAATTGTCTCGGCCTACGTCTCCAATAACCCGGTGCCGGTTTCTGAGGTGTCGAGCGTGATCAATTCGGTGGCCGAGAACTTGGGTGCGCTGGCCAGCGAGGAGCCGCAGGCGCAGCCCGCCAAGCCCGAGCCCGCGGTGTCGGTCGGCCGCTCGGTCGGTCGGGACCAGATCACCTGCCTGGTCTGCGGCGGCAAGCACAAAGTGCTCAAGCGCCACCTCGCCGTCGCCCACCAGCTGACCCCGCCGGAGTATCGCGAGCTGTTCGGTCTGAAGCGCGATTATCCGATGGCGGCACCGAGCTACGTCCAGGAGCGGGCCGAGATCGCCAGACGGATTGGCCTGGGCCGGCCGCGAAAGGCCGCCCCCGCCAAGCGGGCCAGGACGCCCAAGCCCGCCAAATAGGCCGCCGATCAGAGCGTCTGGCGAGCGCTCGCGCACGGCCGGCGAGGACCAGCGTCCGCACCTTGGCGGCCTCGCTCCGACGGCGTCCTCCGGACGGTGCCGTCGAGCGCGCCCGGGCGTTCGCGGCGATCTCCGCTGGCGGTCACGGCGGTGCCGCGGCCGGATTTGCGACCCATTTGAGGATGTGCTGGGCGATCGCGACCAGCTCGCCGTGCTGGTTGCGAACCTCGATCTCGGCGCGCGAGCGGCGGCGCTCTGGCTCGGTCTCGGCGATTTGTAGGTGACTGTGACCGTGTCGCCGATGAACACGGGGGCGAGAAAGCGGATCCGGTCGTAGCCGAGCGAGACCGGCGTTTCCCCCGCTGGCGGCCGGCCAGCGTTCGCCTTCTCGATCATCAGGGTCGAGGTGGTCGACATGAATCCCACGATCAGCACGCCGTGCGCGATCCGCTGGCCGTAGGCCGAGCGCTTCATGACCTCCTGGTTGACGTGGTTGGGGGAGAGGTCGCCGGTGATGCCGGCGAACAGGTAGACATCGCTCTCGCCGATCGTCTTGGCGAACTGCACCTGATCGCCGACCTTGACGTAGAAGCCGCTCATGGGCTCGCCTCCCCGGTTGCCGCCGCGGCCGGCGCCTGCACAGCACCACTCGCCAGCAGCGCCTCGATCTCGCCCGCACCGTAGCCGAGCTCGCCCAGCACCTCGCGCGTATCGGCGCCGATCTCGAGCGCCAGATGGCGCAGCGGCGGCAACTCGCCGTCGTAGCGGTTCGGATGGTTGACCAGGATCGCCCGGCCGCGCCTGACCGGCACCTCGCGAAACACCTGATTGTGGCGGATCTGCGGGTCGTCCGGGAGGTCATCGTACTCGTGCACGCGCTGATACCAGATCGCCTCGCGATCGAAGCCACCCACGAGGTTGGCGAAGCGCCGGTCGGCGAGCTCTGCGGCGATCGTCTCGGCGAGCTCGTCGCGGTGCTCGTAGCAGTCTAGCCCGGCGAGCGCGGCGAGACGATCGCTGCCGAGCGCGCCCGCGAGCTTTGCCGTGTCGTTGATCGAGAGCGCCAGCCAGGCGTCGGCACAGCGATAGATGCCGTAGGGCGCCTCGTGGAACCAGGTCGCCAGGTTCTCGTTGCGGCTGAGCAGCCGGCGCCCGTCGGGCGACTGCAGCTGGCGGGTGAGGTAGATCGTGAGCGGCTCGGTCTGCAGATCGAGCCCGGCGTTCAGGAGGCTCGCCTCGACCCGGGTGCCTTGCCCGGTCTTGAGCTTCCTCACGTAGGCGCCGACGATGCCGAGCGCGAGCAGCGCGGCACCGTGCTGATCGATCGCGGCATGGCCGACCGCGGTCGGACGCCGGTCGATGTGGCCGGTCACCGCGACCAGGCCGGAATAGGCCTGGATCAGGAGATCCTGGCCCGGGCGCGCGACCATGGGGCCCGACGGCCCGAAGCCGGTCGCGGACGCGTAGATGATGTCGGGCTTGAGCGCCTTGACCCGCTCGTAGCCGAAGCCGAGCCGGTCCATCACCCCCGGGCGGAAGTTCTCCATGACCACGTCGGCGCTCGCGAGCAGGCGCTCGATCACCGCCTTGGCGTCCGGGTGCTTGAGGTCGACCGCGAGGCTCCGCTTGTTGCGGTTGGCGCAGAGGTAGAAGGCCGAGACGTCGTCGACGAAGGTCTTGGCGCCCGACCAGTAACGCTCGTAGGCGCCCTTGGGCGGCTCGATCTTGATCACGTCGGCGCCCATGTCGGCCAGATACTGCGCCGCCGCCGGGCCCTGCAGGTAGTGGCAGAAGCTGACCACGCGCATCCCGTCCAGCACCGCTTCTGCCCTCCTCCTTGCTTCGCCAGGCGCGTCGACCGTGCAGCCTAGGCAGCGCTCCCGCGCCCGGTCAAGCGGCCGGGTCCTGGCCCGCTGACCTGCTCTCCGCGGCGGTCCGGTTGTCAGGAATCGCCCTGCCGGGTAAGGTCGCATGGTCGATCGCTCGCGCCTGAGGAGTGCGCCATGCCTAGGTTTGCCGACTTCGAGCCCAAAGGCGTGATTCCCGCCTGCCTGCTGCCCTTCCACGAGGATTTCCGCATCGACGAGCCGGGTTACCGCAAGCATCTGCGCGATGTGGTCGGCGTGTCAGGCATCAGCGCGATCACGGTCAACGCGCACGCCTCGGAGGTCGCCTCGTGCGGCGACGAGGAGCAGGCGCGCGTCCTCGATCTCACCATGGACGAGATCGGCGACCGCATTGCGGTGGTCAACGGCATCTACGCCGACGGCAGTCACTACGGCGCCCGGCTCGCGCGGATGGCCGAGCGCGGCGGCGCGTCCTGCCTCCTGGTGTTCCCGCCCAACCCGATGGCGATGGGCGGGCAACTCCGCCCCGAGATGGCGCTTGCGCACTTCAAGACCAGCGCGGATGCGAGCGATCTGCCGATCATCCTGTTCCAGTATCCGATGGCCTCGGGCCTCGGCTATCCCTTCGAGACCCTGCTTCGCCTGTTCGACGAGGTGCCGCAGATCCGCGCGATCAAGGACTGGTGCGCCGACCCGATGCTGCACGAGCGCCACGTCCGGACGCTGCAGAGCCTGGCGCGCCCGGTGACCGTGCTCTCGACCCACTCCGCCTGGCTGATGAGCTCGCTGATCATGGGCTGCGGCGGCCTGCTCTCGGGCGCCGGCAGCGTGATCGCCGATCTGCAGGTGGCGTTGTTCGAGGCGATCCAGGCCAGGGATCTGGCGCGCGCGCAGGCGATCAACGAGCGGCTCTATCCCTTGCAGCAGGCGTTCTACGCGCCGCCGTTTCTCGACATGCACAACCGGATGAAGGCGACGCTGGTCCTGCTCGGCCGGATGGAGCGGGCGGTCGTTCGTCCGCCGCTCGTGAAGCTCGGCGAAGCCGAGATCGAGCGTTTGCGGCAGGCGATCGCCGCGGCCCGGCTCGGCGCCGACGGCGCGCTCGACCTCGCCGCCTGACGCCGCGGTGGCCCCAAAGATGGCTGAGGGGAGCTCCCTGGTGATCAAAGTGTGTCTGGCGGGTGCAACGGGTTGGGCGGGTTCGGAGCTTGCGCGTTCGATTGCGACGACTGCAGACCTTGCCCTCGTTGCTGCCGTCTCGCGCAAGCACGCGGGCCAAGGCCTGGCGGAGGTACTGGGTGAGCCGCGCCTCACCTGTCCCGTCTACTCCTCGGCCAAGGAGGCGCTCGCCAGTCCCTGCGACGTCTTCGTCGAATACACCAAGCCGGACAGCGCCAAGACCAACATCCTGGCCGCACTCGAACGCGGCGCGCACGTCGTGGTGGGTACTTCGGGCCTTACTGAGCAGGACTACGCCGAGATCGACCTGGTCGCCCGCAAGCAGCATCGTGGGG
>JBKPDM010000142.1:0-26473 GCA_046727895.1 Pseudomonadota bacterium
CCATCCGCCCGGGCGCCGGCAGCTCGCGCTGCCAGTTCCAATGCGGCTCGAGGTCCTCGCCCCAACCCCACGCCGGCGCGCGGCGCGTGGTCGCATCGATCAATCCGGATGCCATCGTCGTAGTCCCCCTCGGCTGGTCGCCGGCGCGGTCGCCGAGACACCGACACCTCTGATGACCCGCGGCTTCCGTGCCCCCGACTGGCGCTCTGCGAAACGCCGTCCGACACAGAATGCCGCGGTTGCCGCCGAAGGCGCAAGCCATGCCGCTCCCGGCAATGGCAGCGATCGGCCGGCACCTGGGCAGCGACGCTGCGCAGACGGTTGCGGCTGCGCCCGTTTAACGCTTCCTCAATGGGGCTCGGGCCAAGGTCAGAATCACGCCGGCGGCATCGGGCCGCGGGGCAATGCTTCGGGAGCTCGATCTTGGACGACGCCAGCAGCCTCGCGCTCGAGCCGGGGCTGGATCCGGCTGACGAGGCGGATCAGGCGGTTTCCCCGGCCTCCGGGGAGCCGGCTGAAAGCGCACCGTCCGCGGCGCCGAAAAGCGGCAAGCAACTCGGCCGGGTGATGTCGGTGGCGGGCGCGGTCGTCTGGGGCTTGCTCGAGCCGAAAGTCGCCAGCGCGGTCGAAATCGGTGCCGTGGTACGCCTGCAAGGCACCGCCGGACGGAGCTTCGGTATCATCACCACGTTGAAGAGCGACGGCCGGCGGATCGCCGCCGACGACCGCCGCCTGGTCGAGATCCGCCTGATCGGCGAGATCCTGAAGAAGAGCCCACATCGCTGGCACTTTCAGCGCGGCGTCTCCAGCCATCCGCCGCTCGACAGTCCGATTCTTGCGGCGACCCGCGAGGAGCTGTGCGCGATCTATGCCCGGCCGGAGGCCTCGACCATCCGGCTCGGCACGCTCCGCAACGCGGCCGGTCTGCCAGCCTTCGCGATCACCGACAACCTGCTCGGCAAGCATTTCGCGGTCCTCGGCACGACCGGAGCGGGCAAGTCCTGCGCCGTGACCGTGATCCTGCGCGCGATCCTCGAAGCGCATCCGTTCGGTCACGTCATCATGCTCGACCCGCACAACGAGTACGCGGCCGCCTTTGGCAATCAGGCCGAGCTGCTCAATCCGGGCAATCTCAAGCTGCCCTACTGGCTGTTGAACTTCGAGGAAGTCGCTGCGATCCTGGTCAATCAGGAGTCGCCCGAGAGCGCCTATGCCGAAGGCGCCATCCTGCGGCGGGCGATTCTCAGGGCGCGGCGCGCCTTCGCCGGTGAGGACCAGAGCAACGAGCACGTCACCGTCGATACGCCCGTGCCCTACCGGCTCTCGGAGCTCATCCAGATCCTCAAGGACGACATGGGCGCCTTCAACAAGGCCGACAGCGCGGTCTTCTTCCAGCATCTGATCAATCGCGTCGAGACCGTGAGCAGCGACAAGCGCTACGATTTCATGTTCTCGAGCTTCAGCGTGCGCGACAACATGCGCCAGATCCTGTCGCGGATCCTGCGCATCCCGGTCGAGGGCAAACCGATCACGATCATCGACATCTCGGGCGTGCCGTCCGAGATCGTTGACGTGGTCGTGTCGGTGCTCTGCCGGCTGATCTTCGAGTTCGCGCTGTGGAGCGATCGCGACCGGGCGCCGCCGGTCCTCCTGGTCTGCGAGGAGGCCCACCGCTACGTCCCGCGCGACGATCAGACCGGGTTCGCGCCGACCCGGCGGTCGATCTCGCGGATCGCCAAGGAGGGGCGCAAGTACGGCCTCTCGCTCTGCCTGGTGACCCAGCGGCCGGCCGAGCTGTCGGTCAGCAGCCTGTCGCAGTGCAACACCATCTTTGCGCTTCGCCTCGGCAACGAGCACGATCTCGAGTTCGTCCGCCACGCCGTGCCCGACAGCTCGCGCTGGCTCGCCGACGCGCTGCCGGCGCTGAACACCCAGGAGGCGCTGGTCCTCGGTGACGGCGTGCCGGTGCCGCTGCACATCCGCTTCGAGGAGCTGCCGCCCGACCATCGCCCGGCGAGCACGACCCCGCCGTTCGCCCGGGCGTGGCAGAACGAGCTCGACGACAACGGGTTGATCGACGAGACGATCGAGCGCTGGCGCTTTCAGATCCGCGGCACACAGAACGCGTCTTGATCGGCGCCTGCGCCACAAGGAAGGCGGCGCCGCATGCCCGCGTCTCGAGCGCCGCGTCGACCCAAAGCCTTTGACATTGGCTGGCCGATCGGTATAAGGGCGCGGTCCGAAAGGTCCGGGCAGCGGCCCGGTTTCCTGTCCGTTTCCCTTCTGTCCCCTGCCAGCAAAGCCGTCATGACCAAGCGCTCGCCTACGAAGAACAAGATCTGCCGCCGCCTCGGGGTCAATCTCTGGGGGCGGGCGAAGAACCCGATCGTCAAGCGCGACTATCCGCCGGGCGAGCATGGCTCGAAGCGGCGCAAGATTTCCGGCTACGGCCAGCAGCTGGCGGCCAAGCAGAAGCTCAAGGGCTACTATGGCAACATCACCGAACGGCAGTTCCGCCGGCTGTACCAGGAGGCGGCGCGGCGCCGCGGCGATACCGCCGAGCACATGGTCGGTCTCCTCGAGCGGCGCCTCGACACGATCGTCTACCGGCTGAACTTCGTGCCGACCGTGTTCGCCGCGCGCCAGTTTGTCAATCACGGCCACGTTATGGTCAACGGCCGGCGGGTGACCATCCCGAGCTATCTGGTCCGCGAGGGTGACGTCGTCGAGGTCCGGGAGAAGTCCAAGAACCTGGCCCTGGTCCTGGGCACAATCCAGCAGCCCGAGCGCGACGTGCCGGACTATCTGACCGTCGACTTCAAGGCACTCAAGGGAACGCTGGTGCGCGTGCCCAAGCTCGCCGACGTACCCTATCCGGTGCTGATGGAGCCGAACCTGGTGATCGAGTACTACTCGCGCTGAGGGCTGCTCGCCGGCACGGGCCGGACGGCTTCGTCCGGCAAGGCAAAGAAGCAGGTCATGTTGCCCCCGCTGAACTCGTCGATCATGGGTCGCGGATCAGCCTGATATTGATCGAACAGGCGGACCAGTTGCCGCGTCGCGGCGCGGGTCGGAAAGCGCGCCCGATAGGCCTCAATCCAGGCCATGTAGTGCCGCTCATGGCCGCGCTGCACCATGAACGTGCGATCCTGAACCGCATAGTTGCGGAACTCGCCGGGCTTGCGGTTGGCCCTGGCGTAGGGGAGGACGATTCCGGGCCGCTCAATCGCGCGCGCGAGGAAATCGATCGCGCCGTGCAGGCTCCGACCCTCGATCTCGATCGCGTATAGATCGTATCCCTGGACGGCGGCCATTTCCGCGATCGTCACCAGCGAGGCGATCGCCTGACGCTGATACCAGAGCGCCTTGGAGCCGCGCGCGACCTCGAGCGGCAGGCTGCCGTCGGTACGCATCTGCGAGAGCGCGATCAGGAAGCTCTCGATGCCCTGGCGGAACAGGGCGTCGTCGCCACGCAGCGCGCCCCACGCCATATCGACGCTGTCGCTGAGGTAGCGATGATTGTTGACGAGGCTGGTCGGACCGAGGGTCGCCTCAGGTCGTTTGCTGCCACGCAGCCGGACCAGCCGGTTCAGCCAGCGCTCGATCTGATCGCGTTCTTTCTTGTTCAAGTCGGCATGGTCGCGGATCAGGCTGTAGGCGACGATGGTCGGCAGGAGCGTCCGGTTCAGCGTGTAGTAGGTGTTCTCCTCCTGATCCTGGAGCTTGGTCAGCGCCTTGCCGTCGGCCCAGCGGTGCAGATTGCCGATCAGTGCCTGCCGCGCCGCCGCGTCGTCCTCTCCGAAGGCGACGGCGGCTGCGGTCATGATCGTCCAGACGAAAGGCTCCGCCCGATCATCGGTGCGCCCCTCGTCGTCATCGGTGGGGGTCTTGAGGCGGGTCTTCGCCTTGTGCGAGCGCCATTGCTCGCGTGCCGAGCCGCACCATTGGCGCCGGCGCTCGTCGGACAGGGCCGCGAGAACGCGCGAGCGGGCGGCAGGGTCGAACAGAACCTCGCCCGGGCGGGTGACGCGGTAGCGAGCGAGATCCTGACCGTCGACCGCGGTCGTCGCCATGGCGGGCGCGACCCACGACAGCATCACGAGATATGCCGTCAGTTTGCGAAGCATGTCGCTTGTTCGCACCACTGGCGCTAAAGATGCGGTAGAGCACTCCCGCGCAATCGCTTGTGCGGCCCCACTATTGAGGAGCCCGCCGAACGTGTCCAGCCGGCTCGGCCGAGCCGCGTCCCGCCTGATCGTTGCCGTGATCGCGTTCGCGCACTTCGGCGGGCCGCTTCCTGCCGCGCAGGAAGCGCCGCCACTGGACCTCCGCTACGGGTTCTACTGGGGCGGCTTTCAGATCGCCGAGCTGACGCTCCGGCACCGGGTCGAGCGCGACAGCTATCGCTCGGACCTGATCATCGAGACGGTCGGTCTGCTCGAGACGCTGGTGCGCTATCGCGCCGACGTGCACGCCGTGGGCGAGCGCCGAGGCGCCGAGGGCCTGGCTCCGATGATCTATCTGTCGGAGTACCAGTCGCGCCGGAAAAGCCGACGCACGATCGTCACGTTCAATCCCGAGACCGGCGATGTCGTCGATCTCGAGATGACCAAACGCGGCCGTCCCGACCAGAGCAAGGTCCCGGCGGCACTACGTCAGGACGTGATCGATCCGCTGAGCGCGTTCTTCCAGATCCGCGCGCATGCGGCCAACGCGCGCGCCGGCGAAGATCTGGCGCTCGCGGTCTTCGACGGTCGCCGTCGCTACGATGTCGTGGCGCGGGCGATGGGGCAGGGTCGGGCCTGGGTCGCCGGCCGCGAACGAGGAGTTGTGCGGCTGAACCTCACCCTCACGCAGCTCGCCGGATCCGACATGGACGGCCTCGAACCCTCCGGCCCGACCGACCAGCGGATCGAATTCGAGCTCCTGCTCAGCGATGATCAGCGTTTGCTGCCGCTGCGCATGCGCACTCTCGACTGCGTGATCAACGCCCGCGTCGAGTTGCTCGAGGACTGTTCCGGCGAAGCCGGCTGCCGGTTGGCGGCGGCGCGCTGACGCGCGCACCTCTCGGTCAGGCGGCGGCCTGCGTTTCGATGCCCTTTTCCTTCAGCAGCTCGACCAGCTCGCCGCTCTGGTACATCTCGCGGACGATGTCGCAGCCGCCGACGAACTCGCCCTTGAGATAGAGCTGGGGAATCGTCGGCCAGTTGCTGAACTCCTTGATCCCCTGGCGCAGCTCGTCGTCACTCAGGACGTCGAACGACTTGAACTTGACCCCGAGCAACGAGAGGATCTGGACCACCTGGGCCGAGAAGCCGCACTGCGGGAACACCGGCGTGCCCTTCATGTACAGCACCACCGGGGCCGATTCGATCTCGCTCTGGATGCGATCAAGCACAGTATTGGTCTCGGTCATCTCGGTCGTCCTGGTTGTCTGGTGGTGGCTCTACTCGGGCGCGGCAGTGCTGAGCGCCAGCGCGTGCAGCTCGCCGCCCATACGCCCGCCGAGCGCCCGATAGACCATCTGGTGCTGCTGGACCCGGCTCTTGCCGCGGAAGGCCGGCGCGACGACATGGGCGCGATAGTGGTTGCCGTCGCCCGCCAGATCCTCGACGGTCACCGCCGCATCCGGCAGCGCCTCGCGGATCATCGACTTGATCTGTTCGGCGGTCATCGCCACGGCGTTCGCATCCTCGCTGGCACCGGACTCGCCCTCAAGGCATGCCCATGAACGACGGCAGCCAGCGTTCGTGGACCTCGGCGAGTTCGTCCAAGCATATGGCACCGGCACCATCGAGCGTCAACGCGCGGCCCCCGGTCGTCCCGACCCGCCGGGCGAGTCCGCCGCGCCGGCGCACTTCCGCGAGCACGAGGTCGAGGTGCTCGGCCGCGACCGCCAGCAAATAGCGCCCCTGGTCCTCGCCGAACAACCAGCCGGGGCCGCCCTCGCCATCCACAGGCAGCTCGAGGTTGGCGCCAATGCCCGAAGCGAGGGCCATTTCGGCCAGCGCAACGTAGAGGCCGCCGTCGGAGAGATCGTGGCTGGCGGCGACCCAGCCGCGCCCGATCAGCGCGCGCACCAGCTCGCCGTTCGATCGCTCGATGGCCAGATCGACCGGTGGCGGCGCGCCCTCCTCGCGCCCGCAGACCTCGCGCAGATAGAGCGAGCTGCCGAGCCAGCCGAAGCACTCACCAATCAGGACGAGGGCGAGATCCGAGGCGCCATAGGCGAGCGTGGCCATGCGATCGAGGTTCTCGATCAGGCCGAGACCGCCGATCGTCGGGGTCGGCCGGATCGCCTGGCCCTCGGTCTCGTTGTAGAACGAGACATTGCCCGAGACGATCGGGAAATCGAGCGCCCGGCAGGCCTCGGCCATGCCCTCGATGCAGCCGGCGAACTGGCCCATCACCACCGGATTCTCCGGGCTGCCGAAGTTGAGGCAGTCGGTCACCGCGAGCGGCCGCGCGCCGACCGCGCAGAGGTTGCGCCACGCCTCGGCGACCGCCTGCCGGCCGCCGCGGCGGGGATCGGCGAGGCAGTAGCGGGGCGTACAGTCGGTCGTGAGTGCGAGCCCCCGGTTGCTGCCGTGAATGCGCACGACCGCCGCATCGCCGCCCGGCCGCTGGACCGTGTCGCCCATGACCATGTAGTCGTACTGCTCGAAGATCCAGCGCTTGGAAGCGAGATCGGGGCTGCCGAGCAGCCGGCGCAGCGCGTCGGCGGGCGGGAGCGGCTCGTCGACGTAGCGCGGCGCGATCGCCGGCGGCGCGGCGGTCTCGACATGGGGCCGCTCGCAGACGGGCGAGCCGCCGCTGACCGGCGCGATCGGCACCTCGGCCACCGGCTCGCCCGCCCAGCGCAGCACCATCGAGCCCGTGTCGGTGACCCGGCCGACGGTGACGCAGTCCAGCTCCCATTTGGCGAACACGGCGCGCGCCCGCTCCTCCGCGCCCTGGCGCAGAACGAGCAGCATCCGCTCCTGGCTCTCCGAGAGCATGATCTCGTAGGGGGTCATGCCCGCCTCGCGGGTCGGCACCCGGTCGAGGTCCATCTCGATGCCGGTGCCGCCGCGCGCCGCCATCTCGAAGGACGACGAGGTCAGCCCGGCCGCGCCCATGTCCTGGATCGCGACGATCGCGTCGGTCTGCATCAGCTCCAGGCAGGCCTCGAGCAGGAGCTTCTCGGTGAACGGATCGCCCACCTGAACGGTCGGCCGTTTGGCCTCGGTCGCCTCACTGAACTCGGCCGAGGCCATGGTTGCGCCGTGGATGCCGTCGCGCCCGGTCTTGGCGCCGACGTAGACCACCGGATTGCCGGTGCCGGCGGCGCGCGCGTAGAAGATCTGATCCTTGGGCACGAGGCCCACGCACATCACGTTCACCAGGATGTTGCCGTCGTAGGCGCGGTGGAAGGTGGTCTCGCCGCCGACCGTCGGCACGCCGATGCAGTTGCCGTAGCCGGCGATGCCGGCGACCACGCCGTCGACCAGATGGCGCGTGCGCGGCTGCTCGGGCGCGCCGAAGCGGAGCGAATCGAGGAGCGCCACCGGGCGGGCACCCATGGTGAAGACGTCACGCAGGATGCCGCCGACCCCGGTCGCCGCGCCCTGATATGGCTCGATGAAGCTCGGATGGTTGTGGCTCTCGATCTTGAAGACGGCCGCCATACCATCGCCGAGGTCGACCACGCCCGCGTTCTCGCCCGGCCCGCAGATCACCCATGGCGCCTCGCTCGGCAGCCGCTTCAGCCAGTGCTTCGACGACTTGTACGAGCAGTGCTCGCTCCACATCACGGCAAAGATGCCGAGCTCGACCAGGTTCGGGGCGCGCCCGAGGATCTCGAGGACGCGGGCGTACTCGGCCTCGCTGAGGCCGTGCTCGGCAATAAGCTCGGGGGTGATCCGGTCGGTCTCGGCGCGCATCGTTGCCAAGGCCTAACCGAGGCTCTCGATCAGGGACCGGAACAGCGCCAGACCGTCGGTGCCGCCGAGCCGCGGATCGGCCGCGCGCTCGGGGTGCGGCATCAGGCCGAGCACGTTGCGCCCTGACCCGAGCACCCCGGCGATCGCCGCCATCGAGCCGTTCGGATTGGCGCGGTAGCGAAACGCGATCCGATCCTCGCCCTCGAGACGCGCGAGCTCATCCGGGGTGCAGACGTAGCAGCCGTCGTGGTGAGCGATCGGGATCGTGATGGTCTGGCCGGTCGTGTAGCCCGCGGTGAGCACGGATTCGCTGGTCGCGACCTCGAGCTCGACCGGCTTGCAGATGAACTTGAGCCCAACGTTGCTCAGCACGGCACCCGGCAGCAGTCCCGCCTCGGTGAGGATCTGAAAGCCGTTGCAGATGCCGAGCACGGCGACCCCGGCCGCAGCACGCTTGAGCACTTCGGTCATGACCGGCGCGCGCGCGGCGATCGCGCCGCAGCGGAGATAGTCGCCGTAAGCGAAGCCGCCCGGCAGGACGATCAGATCGAGCCGCGGCAGCTCGGTCTCGGCATGCCAAATGCGTGCGACGTGAGCGCCGGCCGCGGCCAGCGCCACGGCCGCGTCCCGATCGCAGTTGGAACCCGGGAAGGTGATGACCCCTGCGCGCAAGCGCTCCACTCCGCAAGCGGGTCAGTCGTCGAAGGCCACCGAATAGGTTTCGATCACCGGATTGGCAAGCAGCTGCTCACACATCGCGCGGATCTCGGCTTCCGCCGCGGTGCGGTCGGTCTGCTCGAGCTCGAACTCGATCAGCTTGCCCTGACGGACCGAGCCGATACCTGCGAAGCCGAGTTGGGCGAGCGCCCGCCCGATCGCCGCCCCCTGCGGATCGAGCACGCCGTCCTTGAGGCGGACGTGGACCCGCGCCTTCATGGAATGTCCGAGTGCCCTGGCCGGCGATGCCGTCTCATTGGACCGTTTCAGGGCCCTTGAGATCGCGGGGGCCGGCTTCGGGCAGAATGCCGAGGCGCCGCGCCACCTCCTGATAACCCTCCTCGACCCGACCCAGGTCGCGCCGGAAACGGTCCTTGTCGAGCTTCTCGTTGGTCACGACGTCCCAGAGACGGCAGCTGTCCGGACTGATCTCGTCGGCCAGCACGATGCGCATGTCGTCGTCTTCCCAGAGCCGGCCGTACTCCAGCTTGAAGTCGATCAGGCGAAGCCCGACGCCCGCGAACAGACCGGTCAGAAAATCGTTGATGCGCAGGCTGAGGTTGAGGATCTCGTCGATGTCCTGATAGCTCGCCCAGCCGAAGGCGGTGATGTGCTCCTCGCTGACCATGGGATCCTCGAGCTCGTCGGACTTGTAGTAGTACTCGACGATCGAGCGCGGCAGCGCGGTGCCTTCGTCCATGCGGAAGCGCTTGGCGAGCGAGCCCGCGACGACGTTACGGACCACCACCTCGAGCGGGATGATCTCGACCTCCTTGATCAGCTGCTCGCGCATGTTGAGGCGGCGCACGAAATGAGTCGGGATGCCGATCGCCGCCAGCCGGAGCATGAGGTACTCCGAGATCCGGTTGTTGAGCACACCCTTGCCGGTGATCACGCCCTGCTTTTGATTGTTGAAGGCGGTGGCGTCGTCCTTGAAGTACTGGATCAGCGTCCCTGGCTCGGGGCCTTCGAAGAGGACCTTGGCCTTGCCTTCGTAGACTTTGCGGCGACGGCTCATGCGGCGGTCCATGGCGAGGGCCTCGCTCGGTGATGGGCGACTGAGGCGCGCGCCGTCTATAGCTCAGGCTCGATCCAAACACAACCGAGACGGGCCGCCTGCCCTGCTCGGAAGGATCGGCCGACATCATCCGCCGGATTCTGCCGCGCTGCCACGCCCGCGGCGGGGCGCGCGGCCTTCGTCCTTGCATCCGCGGGCGCAAGTGAATAACACGCGCGGCCATGGTGCGTGCATCGTCCCGGCCCGCAGCCGTCGCCGTGCTCGACGTCGGCAAGACCAACGTCAAGCTGCTCGCCATCGCACCGCAGGGCGCCATCCTGTCGTCGCGTCAGGCGCCCAATGCGGTGCGCTCGGGCGAGCCCTATCCCAGCTGCGATACCGAGCACCTCTGGCGGTGGCTGATGGCGGCGCTCGCCGATCTGGGCGAGAGCTTCGCGATCACCGCCATCGTCCCGACCAGCTATGGCTCGACCGCGGCGCTGGTGAACGCGGCCGAGCTGGTGCTGCCGATCCTGGACTACGAGGCCGATCCGCCAGCCGAGATCGCCGCGGCCTACGCCGAGGTCGCACCGTGGTTCGAGGAGTGCTGCTGTCCGATCAATCCGGGCGGGCTCACGCTCGGGCGCCAGCTGTTCTGGCAGAGCCGCATGTTCGCCGAGGATTTTGCGCGGGCGCGCTGGATTCTGCCGTTCGCGCAATACTGGGCCTGGGGGCTCTCTGGCGTCCCGGCCTCGGAAGTGACTTCGCTCGGGGCGCAGACCCAGCTCTGGAATCCACGCGAGCGCGATTTCTCGAGCCTGGTCAAGGGTGAGGGCTGGCTCGACAAGTTCCCGCCCCTGCGCAATGCCTGGGAGGAGCTCGGCCCCTTGCAGTTCGACGTGGCCGACAAGACCAGCTTGCCGATCGAGACACCGGTCCTGTGCGGGATCCACGACAGCAACGCCAATTTCGCCCGTTACCTCGCGGCCGGCCTCGAGGACTTCACGCTGATCTCGACCGGCACCTGGCTGATCACCTTCAATCCGAGCCTGCCGCTGGACCGGCTGCACCCATTGCGCGACACCGTGGCCAACACCGACCTCCTCGGGCGTCCGGTGGCCTGCGCCCGGTTCATGGGCGGGCGCGAATATGCCCGGATCGCGGGTGCCGACGGCCTCGAGGCGCGCGCCGCGGCGGCCGACCTCGAGGCTCTGATCGGGCGCGGCACCATGGCGCTGCCGTCCTTCTCGAACAGTGGCGGGCCCTATCCCGGCACCGGCGGCAAGGGGCGGATCATCGGACCGGAGCCCGCCTCCGCGCCCGAGCGCGCGGCACTGGCCAGCCTCTATGTCGCGTTGATGGCCAACGTCGGGCTCGATCTCTTGGACTCGCGCAGCCGCGTGATCGTCGACGGCAGCTTCGCCGAGAACCCTCTGTTCGCGCGGCTTCTGGCCGCGCTCAGGCCGGAGCAGCCGGTCGCGGTCTCGACCGAGCGGAACGGCACCGCCTTGGGTGCTGCGCTCCTCGCCGGCTGGGCCGAGCGCAAAGCGCCGGCGGCTCTGGAGCTGAAGCCGATCGAAGCGATCGCGATCGCGGGCCTCGAAGGCTATGCCGCAGACTGGCGGGCGGCCGCCGAAGCGATCGGGGTGGCCTGAACCGTCGCTGCCTGGATCGGCGACGGAACCAATCAGGGCGTGGGGGCGTCCTGGCGAAGCAGGCCCTCGTGCTTGAGCTCGGCCCAGAAGTCGGCCGGGATGGCGGGCGCGAAGGTGGCGAGGTTGCGCTCGACCTCCTGAGGCGCGCGGACGCCGACGATCACCGTGGCGACCACCGGATGGCCGAGCGGAAACTGCAGCGCGGCGCTGGCGAGACTGACCCCGTGGCGCGCGCAGACGGCTTCGATCCGGCGCACGCGTTCCATGATCTCGGGCGGCGCGGGCTGGTAGTTGTACCAGGCGCCCTCGATGGCGCCGGTTGCCAGGATACCGCTGTTGTAGGCGCCGCCGATGATCAGGCCGATGCCGCGCTGCGCGCAGAACGGCAGAAAGCTCTCGAGCGGAGCCTGCTCGAGCAGCGTGTAGCGGCCGGCGAGCAGGAAACCATCGAAATCGCCCCGCTCGGCCAGATCGCGACAGGCCTCGGCTTCGTTGACGCCGGCGCCGATCGCCCGCACGACGCCCTCGTCGCGCAGCTTGCGCATGGCGCGGTAGCCGCCGCGCATAAACTCCTCGACCCGCTCGCGCCGCGCCGCCTCCGAGCCGTGGGTCCAGACGTCGATATCGTGCGCGAGCAGGACGTCGATCCGATGGACGCCAAGGCGCTGCAGGCTGTCCTCGAATGAGCGCATGACGCCGTCGTAGGTGTAGTCGAAGACGCCCGCGAACGGCATCGGGGTCTTGAACTGTGCCCGATCGACCCGCTCGGGCTCGACCGGCCGCAGCAGCCGCCCGATCTTGGTCGACAGCACGAAGCTCGCCCGGTCCAGCCCGCGGAGCGCCTCGCCGACCCGGTGCTCGCTGAGGCCGAAGCCGTAGAGCGGTGCCGTGTCGAATAAGCGGATGCCGGCGTCGTAGCAGGCCCGGACCGCAGCGCGCGCCTGCTCGTCGGAGAACTCGGCGTACATGTTGCCGTGCGGCGCCCCGCCGAAGCCCATGATAGTCACTTCGAGGCTCGAGCGGCCGAGCTTCCTCTTGTCGCCTGGCTGCACTGGTTTCCTCCCCCTTCGCCTGCTTGAGCGAGCCTATACGAAACCCCGCCCCACGTCTCGACCTGTGGGGCCGCGCGTGGCCAGCCTCAGGCGCTCGACAGCCCTTTGACCACGGCGCCACCAGTCAGCAGGCTGAGCTCGAGTATGGTGGTCGGAAAAACGCAGTGCGGGTGGCCGGCGGCGGCATAGACGACATCGAAGCGGCCGAGGCTGTCGTCGATCACGGTCGGCAAGGGCGTCGGGTGAGCGAGAGGCGCTACGCCCCCGATCACGAAACCGGTCGCGGCGCGGACACGCTCGGCATCGGCCCGCAGCACGAGCCCACTCCGGCCCAGGGCGGCCGGGAGAGCCTTTGTGTCGCAGCGGCGATCGCCGGCGATAAGGGCCATGACCGGCGCGCCGTCCATCGTGAACACCAGCGACTTGACGATCGCGCCGACCTCGACCCCGAGCGCGCGCGCGGCATCCTCGGCGGTGCGTGCGGTGCTGGCGAGCTCGATGACCACGGCCTTGGAGCCCTTTTCCGCCAGCGCCGCCTGCACCCGGCGCACCGCGGGATGAGCGAGCCGGCTCACGCGAGCGGAATCTCGTTGCCCGCCTTGGGCACGTCGTAGCCCCGCTGGACCGCGGGCCGCACGCGGATCTCCTCGTACCAGCGCTTGACGTTCGGGTAGTCGTTCAGGCCATCGTCGAGGCCATGCCAGTCGAAGCGCGACACCCAGGGCCAGGTCGCGACGTCGGCGATCGTGTAGTCCTCGCCGGCCAGGTACTCGACCTCCGTCAACCGCTTGTCCATCACGCCGTAGAGCCGCTTGGTCTCGTTGACGTAGCGCTCGATCGCATAAGGGATCTTTTCCTTGGCGAAGCGGTTGAAGTGGTGGGTCTGGCCGAAGAACGGGCCGACGTTGCCCATCTGGAACATCAGCCACTGCATGACGTCCATGCGTCTGAGGTAGTCGTCCGCCGGCGGCAGCAGCTGGCGGGTCTTGTCGGCGAGATAGATCAGGATGGCGCCCGATTCGAACATCGAATAGCCGTTGTCGCGATCGACGATCGCCGGGATCTTGTTGTTCGGGCTGATCGCCAGGAACTCGGGCTTGAACTGATCGCCCTGGCCGATGTGGATCGGGTGGACCTCGTAGTCCAGCCCGACCTCTTCCAGCATGATCGAGACCTTGCGCCCGTTCGGCGTGCTCCAGGTGTACAGATCGATCACGGCGCCTTCGCCCTTCCCCCAGCGAATATGAGACAGCAGCATAGCACGCGCGCATGCGCTTGAGTCACGGCGGCTCGTGTGATAACTTCGCAATCAGAGCTATCAGGAGTGCTCCGGCGAAGGCTCTGATCGTTCGACGGGTGGACGAGGAGCTGGTCCGACGGCTCAAGCTGCGCGCGGCGCGCAACAACCGCTCGGCCGAGGCCGAACATCGCGAGATCCTCAAGCAGGCCCTGAGCGGCGAGCCCAACGCCGCATTCAAGGAGATCGCCGCGCAGCTGCGGGCGCTGACCCACGGGCGGCGCCATACGCCGGCGGAAGATCTGCTGCGCGAGGCTCGCGACGAGCGTTGAGGGGCTTCATCGTCGACGCCAGCATTGTCATCAAATGGGTGGTGGACGAGCCGGGCGCGGACCTGGCCACGCTCCTGCTCGATCACCCGCTCGCCGCCCCAGATCTGCTCGGGCCGGAATGCGCGAACGTGTTGTGGAAGAAGGTGATGCGGGGCGAGCTGTCCGCGTTGGAAGCCGAGACCATGGCGGCTGCCCTGGAGAGGGCCGACATCGCGCTGCATCCGACCCGGCCGTTTTGGCGGGCGGCGGTCGCCGCGGCTTGCGCAGTCCGGCATCCGGCGTACGACTGCGTCTATCTTTGCCTGGCCGAGGCGCTCGCTCAGCCGCTGGTCACCACGGACAAGCGGCTGGTCGATGTGGTACGGGCGGCGTCGCCAGCGCGTTTTGCGGATCTGGTGGTGCTACTGACCGAGCTGCCGCGGGTCCTCGCGGCTCCGCCCGACCGAGACTCATGATCGCGGCACCCATGGCGACGCTCCCGAAGGTCAGCCCGAAGAACACCAGCAGCATCGCGAGCGCCAGCATCCAGGCCTCGGCGCCGAAGATCAGCCGGCCGAGCCCGCCCACGTCAAGGAGCAGAAGAGCGGCCACTGCGGTCCAGCCTGCGAGCACTCCGGCAAAGCAGTGGCGGGCCAGATAGGGTACCAGGCGATTGCTGCTCACGCGTGTCGTCCCAGGTTTACCCCTGCCATATTGCTTTCGACCCTCAGGGATCAAGACAGAGGCCGACAGGCTGATCCGAGCGCACCGCTGCAAGCCGCTGCTTGATGGCGGGCCGCGGCTCGTCCAGGCAGCCGTGCTCGTAAGCGACGATCTGCAGGCGGCCGTGGACGACCTCGATCAGCTCGCCCGGCCGCAGGAGGAAATCGGGGTTGGTCGGCATCCCGTAGACCTCGTTGCCGACGGCGAAGGTCTCGTACAGCAGCACCCCGCCGGCGTCGACCGAGTCGATGATGTTCGGAAAAAGCGGCCGCCAGAGATAGTTGGTGACCACCACGGCGCCGAACCGTCGATCCCCGAGCGGCCAGGGCGAGCCCTCCTCGAGATCCGCCCGAACGACCTCCAGCCCCGCACGCCCTCGCAGATCGTCGAGCCCGCTGACATCGATATCGACCGCGGTTACCGGATGCCCGCGCTCGAGGAAGAAGCGCGTGTGGCCGCCCCGCCCGCAGGCAAGGTCCAGCACCGGCGCGCGCGCCCCGACCAGCGGCGCGAAGCGGACGATCCAGGTCGATGGCGAGTCCGGCACCGATCTGATCAGTCCGTCTCGACGGTGCTCTGGCCGATGCCGGTCAGCAGCCGGCCGCCGTCGACGACCCAGGCCGCCCCGGTCACGAAGGCGGCGTCGTCCGAGGCGAGATAGGCGACCGCCTTGGCCGTATCCTCGGGCTGGCCCATCCGGCCGGCCGGCAGCTCCTTCGACCAGCGGCCGTGCTCGCGCTCCGGATCGGCGGTCCGGCCGAGGACCATGCGTGTCGCCGTCGGCCCGGGGCAGACCGCGTTGACGCGGATGCGGTGCGGCGCGAGATCCAGCGCCATGCACTGGGTCAGGAGGATGATCCCGGCCTTCGATGCGCCGTAGGCCCCATAGCCGCGGCCGCCCGCCTTGCCGGCCACCGACGCGGTGTTGATGATGACCCCGCGGCCGGCGCGCCGCAGCGCCGGGACGGCGTATTTCGAGACCAGAAAAACGCTCTTCAGATTGATGTCGATGCACCGGTCCCAGTCGGCCTCGGCGAGGCTCACGACGTCGCCGATGACGAGGACCCCGGCGTTGTTGTGCAGAATGTCCAATTGGCCATAGCGGCGAAGCGTCTCCTCGATCAGGTGCTCCGCCTCGCGAGCCCTCGTGACATCGGTTCGGACAAAGGCTGCCTCGTGCCCCTCCTCCCGGAGCCGATGCGCGACAGCTGCGCCGGACGGCTCGACATCAGCGATCACGACGCGCGCCCCCTCGGCGGCGAACAGCCTGGCGGTCGCTTCGCCGATGCCCGACGCAGCGCCGGTCACTATCGCGGTCTTGTCTGCGAACCTCACGCCGCCCTCCTTCAGGAAGCCTCAGCAAGCCGCCTTCGGGCGGTCTGCAGGGTCTCGAGCAACGCCAGCAGCAGGGCGTCGCGCTCGGCCTCGAGGCGCTCGATCGACGGCGGGTGGCTCGCCTCGAAGGCGCTCACCAGGCGCTCGATCACATCCGGCGTGATGCGCAGTCCCTGGAGGTCGTCCATCCAGCGCTGCAGGCCGGGGCCGATGTGCTCGAGGAGGTGGCGAAGGCCGCCCTTGCCGCCGGCGAGGTGGTGGGTCGCGTGCGGTCCCATGAGCGCCCAGCGCAGCCCGGGCCCGTAGGCGATCGCGCGATCGACGTCCTGGAGGTCGGCGACCCCCGCCAGCACCAGGTTGATCGCCTCGCGATAGAGGGCGGCCTGCATGCGGTTGACGACGTGGCCCGGAACCTCGCGCCGGACCCGGATCGTGACCTTGCCGACGCCCTGGTAGAAGGCCTCCGCACGGTCGATCACGGCCGGCTCGGTCGCGCGCCCGCCGACCAGCTCGACCAGCGGGATCAGGTGCGGCGGGTTGAAGGGGTGAGCGACGATGTACCGCCCTTCCCCGACCCGGCCCGCCTGCAGCTCGCTCGGCATGAGCCCCGAGGTCGAGGATGCGACCACCGCATCCGCGTCCAGGCCCGGCTCCATCGCCGCATAGAGCGCGCGCTTGGCCTCGAGGTTCTCGGGACCGTTCTCCTGCACCCAGTCGGCGCCTTCGACCGCGGCCGCCGGACCCTGATGGAAGGACGGCGCCGCCGGCGCGCTCACGCGCACCAGACCAAGGCGCTCCAGCGTCGGCCAGGCCCGCTCGACGAAGCCCTGCACGCGCGCCTCGGTGCCCGGTGCCGGATCGTAGATGCTGACCTCGAGGCCGCCCGCCAGGAACAGCGCGGTCCAGCTGGCGCCGATCGTGCCGGCGCCGAGCACGGCGACGCGCTCGACCCGGTCCTGGCCAGGGTGTGCCACGACCGCCTCCGCTCTCAACGCAGGTATTCTTTGTTGCCGTCGACGCCGATTACCTGGCCCGAAACCAGACGCCCGGCATCGGAGCAGAGGTAGAGGATCATGTTGGCGATGTCCTGCGGACTGATCATCCGCCGCATCGAGGCAGATCGGGTGTACTCCTCGTACATCGCCTCGAACGGCACGCCGCTGGCCTCGGCCTTGGCGGCGATCACCCGGTTGATCCGCTCGCCCTCGACCGCGCCGGGACAGATGGCATTGACCCGGATCTGATCGGCGCCGAGCTCGATCGCCAGCGCCTTGGTCAGCCCGACCACCGCCCACTTCGAGGCGCAATAGGGCGTCCGCAGCGCGAAGCCGAAGCGACCGGCTGCCGAAGACAGGTTGACGATCGCACCGCCGCCCGCGGCCTTGATCATCGGCACGGCGCGGCGCGCGCAGAGATACTGGCCGGTGATGTTGACCTCGAAGGTGCGCCGCCAGTCGTCGGGCTCGACCTCCTCGATCGGCGCCGTCGGGCCGGCGATGCCGGCGTTGTTGATCAGGATGTCGAGACCGCCGAGCTGCTGCTCGGCCAGCGCGAATAATCGGTCGACGTCCGCCTCCAGAGCGACGTCGGCCGGGATCGCCGCCACCTCAGGCCGCTCGCCGCGCAGCTTGTCGAGCGCCGCCTGATCGACGTCGCAGGTCACGAGCCGGGCACCGGCCTGGAACAGCGTCTCGAGCGTGACCCGGCCGATCCCGGCGCCGCCCGCGGTCAGGACCACCCGCTTGCCGTCGAGCCTGAGCTCCATCGTCCCGCCTCCCCGCTCGTTCTTGAGTTCATTCTGAGAGGCGAGCGGGTGCTGTCAATGGTCGGCGAGGGGGCAATTGCGCCGCCAGGCCCGCCGCCCTAAACCTGGGCCGACGGCAGGAGAGCGAGCAGTGATCGGGGCGGTCTTTCCCGGCTTTGCGCGCGAGCTCGTCGAGTTCCTCGGCACGCTCGAGCGAAACAACCACAAGGCGTGGTTCGATAGCAACCGCAGGATATACGAGCGGGCGCTGCTCGAGCCGGCCAAGCGGTTCGTCGCGGCGATGCAGCCTGCACTGGCGACAATTTCGCCTGATCTGCGGGCTGAGCCCAAGGTCGGCGGCTCGATCCTCCGGATCGCGGGCGATGTCCGCTTTCGCCAGGACAAGACCCCGTACAAGACCACGCTCGATCTGATGTTCTGGGAGGGCGGCGGCCCGAACCGCGAGGCGTCGGGCTTCTTCGTCCGGATCGCGCCGACCCTTCTCGGCATCGGCGGCGGCCTGCACGGGTTCACGCCTCAGCAGCTCGAGCGCTACCGCCTGGCCGTGGTCGACGACGGCCTCGGCGCCGCTCTCCGACGAGCGCTCGACCTGGTGTTGGCCGATGGCCGCTACGAGCTCGGCGGGCTGCACTACAAGCGCATCCCGCGCGGCTACGACGCCAGCCACCCGAACGCTCCGCTGCTCCGCCATGACGCGATCTACGCTTGGCGCAGCGAGCCGCTGCCCGAGGCACTGTTCGGGCCCGGCGCAGTCGACTGGTGCCGCGCCCGCTTCGCCGAGCTTCGCCCGCTGCAAGCCTGGCTGGTCGAGGCGTTGAGCCCGGCCCGATCGAATCCCAAAGCAGGAGACGCCGCCCGATGACCGATCCGACGCTCTGGACCCTCCCCGCCCGCTCCGGCAAGGCGGTACGGCTCGCCAAAGGTCAGGCGCTCAAGGTGATCAACACCCATGGCCAGCAGGTGGTCGATACCTGGGCGTTCAATGCCGAGGACCTGGGCGAGTTCATGTCGATGGAGCACCTGCGCCAGGTGATCAACCGGATCATCCCGCGCCCTGGCGATCCGCTCGCCACCAACCACCGCCGGCCGATCCTGATGCTCCTCGAGGACAGCTCGCCCGGTGTCCACGACACGCTGCTGGCCGCCTGCGACATCTGGCGCTACCGCAATCTCGGCTGCACCGAGTATCACGACAATTGCCGCGACAACCTGTTCGCCGGCATGGTCGAGCTCGGCCTCACGCCGCCGGAATGCCCGAGCCCCCTGAACCTCTGGATGAACACGCCCGTGGTCGATGGCCTTGGCATCGACTGGCTGCCGCCGGTCAGCCGGCCCGGCGATTACGTGGTACTGCGCGCCGAGCTCGACTGCGTCGTCGCCATGTCCGCCTGCCCGCAGGACATGGTGCCGATCAACGGGGCGAACCTGCGCCCGACCGAGGCACACTTTCAGGTCATCGGCTGATCCGGTAAAGCGTTCGGCAGGGACACGACGCAGCGAAGCCGCGAGCCGCAGGTCCTTAACCGATCCTTAACAATTCCCGTCCATTCTTTGTTCGGTGGTCCATGCGACCGGGGGAGTCCGTGGCCGCCCCAGAGTTCGGGACGCCGATTCCCACGGTCGCATGGACCATCGGGCATGGCACCATAGGCGTTGAAGATTGATGAAAGGTTAACAGACCACTCGCACCTCAGCTGGCGATGCCCCTCCTGGGGTATTCTCGTAGGGGCTGCCGCAGGAGGGGCGGGAGGGGCCGCGCGACCGTCGCCCCGCCCGCCTCCAGATCAGAACCGGCCGATCAGGCCCGCGGGCGTCAGCTTGCAGCCGGTGAGGCGCCGCTCGGCGAAGTCCATCCGCCAGCTGAGCATCGCCTGCGCCTGCTCCAGCACCTCGGGTGCCCGGCTCGGATCGCCGGCGATGTTCTGCAACTGGTGCGGATCGCGCACGAGATCGTAGCAAAGCGGCACCAGGCCGTTGAAGTGGACGTAGGCGTAACGCTCGTCCTGGCGCACGGCGAGGGCGCAGCGCTCCGAGGCGAGGCCGAGCGCGCTCTCGTACGCCAGGGTTTCGACGTCCCGGAAGTCGTACTCGTAGTGCACGGCCCGGCGCCAGTCCGCCGGCGCCACGCCCTCGAGCCACGGCACCAGGCTCCGGCCGTCGCACTGGAGCGGCGGCTCGAGCCCGATCCGCTCGAGGATCGTCGGCATCAGGTCGACGTGCTCGGTGAAGGCTTCGATTACCCGGCCACGGACCGCCGATCGGCCCGGATCGCGGATGATCAGCGGCACGTGGAAGGCTTCCTGGAAAAAGCTCTCCTTGCCGAGCAGCCAGTGATCGCCCAGCATCTCGCCATGATCGGCAGTGAGGATGATCAGCGTGCCCTCGTACTGATCCTGCGCCCGGAGCGCCTCCAGGATCCGGCCGACGTGGTCGTCGAGCTCGCTGATCAGACCGTAGTAGACTGCCCTCGCCTTCTGGATTTCGGCCTCGTCCAGGCTCGCGGGCTTGCCCCACCAGCTCTGGCCGAGCGCCCGCGCGAGCCTGGCCGCGAGCCAGGGGTGCGCGCCGGCCTCCTCCACCCTCGTCGGGGCGCGCACCGGCGCCGGCGCGTCGTCGGGATGGTACATGGCGTGATACGGTGCGGCCGCGACCAGCGGCGGGTGCGGCCGGAGATAGCTGAGGTGAGCGAGCCACGGCGTTCCGGCATCGTCGCGCGCCAGAAACTGCAGGAAACGGTCGGTCAGGAACGCGGTCTCGCTCTCCTCGGCCGAGACTGGCGCCGGCGCGCCGAGCGGACCGCGGTAGACCTCGTCGAGGGTGAAGGCGCGACCGTGACGCCGTTCGAGGTGCTCCAGCCAGGCAGCGAGGTTCTCGGGCAGGTACAGGCCGACCTCATAGCCCGGGTAGATGCCTTCGTAGGTGCGAAGCCAGGGATCGTCCCGCGGGCGGCCGCGCGGGTCGACGCTGAGATCGGTGTAGCCGAACAGCATCGGCCGGTAGCCCGCCCTGTGCGCCTCCGCCGCGAGGTGGGTGTGGCGGGCGTCGAGCGGCGTGCCGTTGGTGACCGAGCGATGGTTCATCGCGTACATGCCGGTATGGATGCTGGCGCGCGCCGGCCCGCAAGGGATCGCCTGGGTGAAATGGCGCCGGAAGAGGACGCCGTCCTCAGCGAGCGCATCCAGATGCGGGGTCCGAAGGCACGGGTGGCCGAGCGCCGAGAGACAGTCGCCACGCCATTGATCGGCGGTGATGAACAGCACGTTCATGGATGGCTCGCGCCCCGAAACCCGAAATTGGCTCAATTGGCTTTGCTGGCGAGCATCATCGTCGGGGGCGAGAGGGGTAGCAGATCCTCCCAGGCGAGCAGGACGATCGGTCGCTGGACCAGATAGAAGACGGGCCGACCGTTGGCATCGACGATGTCGAAGTCGAGCCGCAGGTGGTCACGCGGATCGACGCTGCCGCCGTCAAAACGGATGCGATCGAACGGCTCGTCTTCCTGATGGGCCTGCTGAAAGCGGTTCGCTTTCGCGGCGGTCCGATACATCTGCGGTTGATCAAAAGACAGCCCGTCGGTGTAGACGCTCGGGTCGTCGGGCGTGGTGCGCAATTCCAGATCGAAGCCGCTCCAACGCCAGGGTCCGCCGTTGGTGACGATCACGACCACCGAAAGCGAGAGAAACCCCTCCGCCGGTGAGATCAGCTGGCGGCCATGACGAAAGTTCTGGACGACCAGGGTCGCCGGTCCGGCATCGTCGATCTCCTCGACCAGAACGATCGGGTCGCGCGCCGTGCCGGTGCCATGTGCGGCCAGCAGCCGGGTGCCTCCGAGCTCATCGCTGAACGACAGACCCGCGGTCGTCCAGGTCGCGGCGGCCAAAGGACTGCCCGCGAGGCTGACCAGGGCGAGGCAGGCCAGGCTCCAGACGATGTGAGACAGGCGCTCCAGGGGCGTGCGGGGCGCTCGCGGGCTCATTGGCACCCAGATCAACTCGTCCGAGACCGTCGAAGTGGCAAGACCATCCTGCATTCGATCTATCGGATCGGCACGATCATTCAAGCAGAATCGCCGAACCGCCCGCGTCCGAGAGCGCAGATGCATCGCTCAGCTCATGTACACGCCGCCGTTGACGTCGAGCACGGCGCCAGAGATGTAGCTCGCCGCCCTGGAGCAGAGGAACGCGATCGGCCAGGCGACCTCGTCCGGCTGCCCTTTGCGACGAAGCGGAATCCGACCGAGATCGACCGGTTGATCCCGGATCATCTCGGTCTCGATCGAGGCCGGCGCCACGCCGTTGACCAGGACGCCATGGGGCCCACCCCGCTGGGCCAGCCACTTCACGAGTGCGTGCAGGCCGCCTTTCGAGGCGACGTAGTGCGGCCCGGCGATCAGCCCGCCCATCCGCCCGGCAACCGAGCCGACCAGGACGATCCGCCCGTGGCCGCGCTCGATCATGGCGGGCAGATAGGCGCGCGCGAAGTGGATCGGGCCCTGGAGGTTGACCGCCATGACCCGCTCGAAGACCTCGTCCCAGCCAGGTTCACGCCAGTCGTCGAAGGGACAGAGCGCGGCCGACAGCACGAGGGCGTCGACCGGCCCGCTGGCGGCCGCGACGGCCTCGACATCGGCGCGCAGGGCGACATCGCAGGTGAAGCTCGAGACCGCGTGATCCTCGAGCCGCAACTCTGCCGCCAGCGCCTCGGTCGAATCGACATCGACCAGCAGCAATTCCGCGCCGAGCGCGGCGCAGATCCTGGCCGTGGCGGCCCCGATGCCACCCGCGGCGCCGGTCACCAGGACCCGTTGCCCGCTCAGATCGAAGGCGCTCGGCATCGGCTCGCCTCCTCGAAGTGCCAGGGTCGGTTGACCCCGCGCACAAGCTTGATCCACAGTCGCGCGCAAAGGCAAGGGGCGCGCGAGCCGGAGTAGGGACCGCGTGAGTTGGAGGGGAGCGGGATGGCCGAGTATCCGGGCGTCGAGAACGAGCAGCGCTTTGCGCATGAAGCCTTGCAGCGCACCGTGCAGGCGATCTTCGAGGGTTGTGGCATGGCCGCCGCCGACGCGGGCCTGCTCGCCGAGCATCTGGTGCGCGCCGATCTCCGGGGCATCCACTCGCACGGCGTGATGCGGGTGCCCGACTACGTCGGCAAGCTGACCCGAGAAGGCGTCGATCCGAAGGGCCGGCCGCGGGTGGTCAAGGACCACGGTGCCACCCTGGTGGTCGATGGCGCCAACGCCATGGGCCAGATCGCCGGCGTCTTCGCCATGCGCGAGGCGATCGAGCGCGCCCGCGAGACGGGCGTCGCCGCCGCTGCGGTCGGCGGCAGCAATCATGCCGGCGCGATGGAGGCCTATGTCCGCATGGCGATCGAGTCCGAGATGATCGGCCTCGCCACCACCAATGCGCTGCCGACCATGGCGCCCTGGGGTGGCATCGACAAGCTGGTCGGCCTCAATCCGATCGGGATCGGCATGCCGGCGGGTGCCGAGCGGCCGCTGGTGCTCGACTTCGCCTTCGGCGCCACCGCCCACGGCAAGATGCGGATCTACAAGCAGAAGGGCATCCCGATCCCGCCCGGCTGGGCGTTCGATAAGAACGGCCGGCCGACCAAGGACATCGACGAGGCGCTCGAAGGCCTGGTCCAGCCGATCGGCATGTACAAGGGCATTGGTCTCGCGATGGCGACCGGCATTCTCTCGACCCTGCTGTCGGGCGCCGGCTACGGCACCGAGAGCGGCAACATGGTGGACGGCCCGAAGCCCGGCCGCGACGGCCAGTTCTATCTGGCGCTCAACATCGCCGCGTTTGAGGATGTGGCGACCTTCAAGGCGCGCATGGACAAGCTGATCCGCGAGTACAAGGCGACCCGCCTCGCGCGCGGCATCGAGCGGGTCTGGGTCCCGGGCGAGATGGAAGCCGAGCTCGAGCAGCGCCAGCTGAGCGAGGGCGTGCCGCTGAACGAGGCGACGGTACGCGGCATCCTCGCCGCGGCCGCCGCTCTGGGGGTCGATGCGGCCTCCTTACGATAGATCGCCGCTGGTCCGGCTTCTCTCGGGCGCCGCCCGCGTCGCCGCGAGTTGGCATCGGCTGACCGATGCTTCATCAGATCAACTCGCCCTGCGATTGGTCGCCGAAGGCGCATCGCCTCAGCGCGGATCGATGGCCTTGCGGCGCAACCAGAGCCGGGCCCAGGCCGATGCGCCCGTGCCCGCCTCACACTCGGCCGTTGGTCGGCCTGCCGGTCGCGGCACCACGCTGCTCCACGGCTCGGGCTCGCCGCGGGTCGTTTTCGGGCGCCCCTTGCGCGCTACGGCGGGCTTGGCCGAGGGCGCTGCCGCCGGGCGCGGCACGACGTTGCTCCATGGCTCCGGGTCGGCGCCCGTCTTCGCGCCCTCTTCGCGTGGCTGAGCGGGCTGCCCGGACGGCCCCGCCCCTGCCGGCCGCGGCACCACGTTGCTCCACGGCTCGCGTTCCCGACATTCCGCCCGGTAGCGTTCGAGTTCGGCGAGGGTGCGGCCAAAACGGCGCCGGTTCTCGCCCTCGGTTTCGGTGGCGCTCGCGTCGTCGTGGGCCAAATCGTCGGGAGGCTGAGCTTTCCGGGGCGGATCGATCGGCAACCTGGTCTCGGACGGAGCTACGGCCGCGTCCTCGGGCGCGGTCTGGGTCAGCTCCAGATCGTAGTCGGTCCGGTAGGGCGGCTTGTCCGGCCCGCGACGAAGCGGCCGGAACGTGATTTGTGTGACTTGGATTGCCTCGGCGACGCTGAGGCCGCGGCTTGGCGGAGCTGGCGGGGGTGCCGGTGGATGGTAGGTCGACACCGGCGAGGCCAGGACCGGATGAGCCAACCGGCGCGCAGCGCTCGGATCGCCGCCGGCGGCCAGCGCATGACCGTCGGCGTTGGCGCGGATCCGGGCGGCACGTACCCGAGCAGCCGCCGCGGCTTTGAGGGCCGGCGCGAGATACCGTTGCGGAACTTCGGTCGGCGGCGCCGCGCCACCTGGCGACGCTACTCCGTTGGCCGAGGATGCCGCCTCCGGTGACACGAGCGACACCGGCGCGATCGTCGGTGAGGCTGGCCATGGTGCCGTCGACCCGTTGGCGGCAGCCGGCTTCATCTCGCGCGGCCAAGCCCGCTTCGATCGGGGTCGGGGGTGCCTGCCGTCATCCGGCGTCAGGCCGCCGGGGCCGTCGATCGCCTCGAGGTCCGGCATGGCTGCCGGCTGTCGACCGCTCACCATGTTGGCCGATCTCCCTGTCGCGGCTCCGGCGGTCGGCATCAGCAGCTTCAAGACCACCTACCAGAGGCAACTCATGCAGTAGGGCAAGCATTATCGCTAACAGGTTGAAGTTTTGTCAAGATGTTTACTGTTTGATCATTGGCCCAAAACCCCGGGATTTTCAACAAGATGCAGGCCTTGGCGCGGCGGACGCGCACCGGAATGAGAGCGGCGAGTTCAGCGTCTTTTCGGCCGCAAAAGTGACGCAAGAATGCGTCACCTGGCGCATTGGTCCGACGAGCGTATCGTTCCTAACCCTCGCGAGCACATGCCTCGCGCCGCCGACCTCGCGCGCGCGCCGTCGCCGTCAGATCGGCGGTGCCGGCCAAAGCGTGGTCGCACGCCCGGCGGTCGGACGAAGAGGCCTTAGCCGGACATTAACCCATTGATGGTTAACGATGTCTTCGGGTGGTCCATGGGACCGTGGGAATCCGTGCTCGCGAATCGGCGGGGGAGGTGGCGGGGGCGCGACGAGCGAGATCCGCACTCAGCGTAGGCGGAAGCAGCTCGATCGCAAGCGGGGGCAGCTCCACCTCGGCGCGTTCCGTTCAAAAGACGTGCAAAACTTCGAGTTTCTGGCATGGTTTCCCGGATTGCGAGGCCGGGCGCGGCCGCGGGCCGTGCTGCGGTCCCCACGAGGCCGGCATGATCAGGTCGAGCCCGAACGCGATATTCGCCTGCGCCACCGATCGGTGTCCTTCCGCGCGACCTGAAAACCGCACCCAAGACCTGAGTGAGACGCGCTCGCAGCGCCCGTGCTGCCCGTGCTCGTCCGACGCCGTGGCGGGCAGCGCTCGCTGTCCGCCGGCCCGCGCATTGGAAAGGAGACTTTGATGCCGATCCGACAAAATCGCCGCGATTTCCTGGCCAGCGTGTCCGCAGCCGGCGCCGCGGGCATTCTTGGAGGCCGGACATCGCTCGCCGACGAAGGACCGCCGGAAACGACGACGATCCGCCTCAATAAGATACCCGGGATCTGTATCGCGCCTCAGTACATTGCGGAAGAGCTGCTCCGAGCCGAGGGCTTTACCGATATTCGCTATGTGGCAATTTCATCCGCCTCCCAGCACAAGAATATTGCACGTGGCGAAGTCGATTTCAGTCTGCACTTCGCCGCGCCGCTTGTCATCCCGATCGATGCCGGCGCGCCGATCACGGTAGTGGCCGGGGTGCACCCCCGGGTGCTTCGAGCTGTTCGCGCGCGAGGACGTACGCACGATCCTGGATCTGAAGGGCAAGAGCGTCGGCATCCGGGGGATCGGCTCCAGCCCGCACGTCTTCCTGACCGCCATGGCCGCCTATGTGGGCCTCGATCCGGCCAGAGACATCGACTGGGTCACGAGCCCGTCGATCAAGCCGATGCAGCTGTTCGCCGACGGCAAGATCGATGCCTTCCTCGGTTCCCCCCCCGAACCCCAGGAGCTGCGCGGGCGGAAGGTCGGCCACGTGATCGTCAACAGCGCTCAGGATCTGCCGTGGT